>CAKTFL010000052.1 GCA_934555855.1 uncultured Sphingomonas sp.
GGATGGACATTCGCAAGTCCGTGCTCGGATCGCTGATTATGCTGATTGTGACGCTTCTGTCCGATCTGGTCAACTTTGGCGTGCTGCTGATGATGATGGATCAGTCGCAGATCTCAATCTATCTGCAGAACGAGCAGAACAAGGCCGTCTCGGCGCTGCCGGGGAATTTAGTGATTCTGGCCGTGGCGCTCACGCTGTACTACGTGCGAATTCGAAAAAGGGAGGCGGAGGAATGAGCGCCCGCCGCGATCCCGCGCAGCGTCACCGCGAGCGGGGCCATCCAGATTGCAAGATGGTCTGGTGCCTTGGCGGTGGCAAGCCCGGTCAGGCCCGCTCCGACCGCCAGCGCCAGCGTCGGCGCGAGCCGGGCAGGGGCGAGGTGGCCTTGCCAGCGTGCGCCGGTCACGCCCGCGATGGCGAGCAGCAGAACCGTTCCCGACACCGGCGCGGCGGCGAGCAGGAAGGCGATGCGCCACGCGTCGGCGAGCGTACTCATCGCGCCCTTGCCCGCTGAGGCACCCGCTGGAGCGCCTTCACATAGGCAGCGATCGCCCAGCGATCCGCGGGCTCGACCCGGTCGGCATAGGAATACATCACGCCATGCCCGTGCGTGATGACATCCACCACATAAGCGGGCGGCGCGGCGACAAGGCGCGGTTCGTGGAAGGACGGCGGGCGGGGAAAGCCGCGCTTGACGATCTCGCCGTCTCCCTCGCCGCCGACGCCGTGACAGACGCCGCAATAGATGCCGTAGCGCTCCTGGCCGCGGTCGAGCAGCGCGGGGGTGAGGGCGGGCGGGCTCGCCAGCGCGCGATCGCGCCCGGCCTGATCCACCGCGATCGTGCCGGGCGGCGGGCCGCCTCGCGCAGGGCCGCCCGGCCACAGGGTCGCCGAGCCCTGCGGATCGCCACGCGACTGGTCCTTCATTGACAGGTCGCAGCCGCCGAGCAGCAATGCGAGGGGGAACAGCGCCTTCATCCGCCGATCAGCCGGGTATGCGCCGCGCCGGCTTGGCTCAGCAGCGCCAGCGTCGCGTTGCTGTCCGCCCCTGCGTCGCAGCCGAGCGCCAGGACGAAGCGGCCCTGGCTCGCCTCGGCCACCTCGTCCCACTCGAAGGCGGCATGGTGCAGCCGGGTCAGGCGGGCGCCCAGGAACAGCATCACCACGCCGCTGATCGCGGCGGTCAGCGCGCCGAACTCGATCGGAGCGGGAATGAAGGCGGGCCAACTCCACAAGGGGCGGCGGCCCTCGTTGAAGGGATAAGCGAGGATCGCGCTCCACGCCGTCAGCGCCAGCAGTCCGAGCCCGCCGGCCAGGCCCGCGAGGACGACGGCGAGGCGGATGCGGCGTTGGCCCGGTCCTTCGCCCAGATGATCGGCGGCATAGGGCAGCCACTCGCCGACGATCCGCCACTCGCTCGCCAGCGCGCGGGTGCGGGCGCGCAGGAACGGCCCTTCCGCGTCGAACACGGCGATGGCGAGCGCGGTCATTCCGCCTCTCCCGCCACTTCCTGGGCGACCAGCTTGCGCGTCTCGTGCATCGACACGACGGGCAGCAGCCGCGCGAACAGCAGCATCAGCAACAGGAACGCGCCCAGCGTCCCCGCGAGGATCGCGAAATCGACCAATGTCGGCGCGTAAAGCCGCCACAGGCTCGGCTCATGCCCGCGGGACAGGGTGTTGAGCAGGATCAGGATGCGCTCCAGCCACATGCCGATCAGCACGCCCAGGCTGACGCCGATCAGCGCGGGTGCGGAGGTCCGCAGTCGCTTCGCCCAGAACAGCTGCGGGCCTACGACGTTGAGCAGCAGCATCGCCCAGTAGAGGGGGGCGTAGGCGCCCGTGAATTCGAACCGCACCACGCGCAGGTCTGCTTCCTCGCCACTCCACAGCGCGGACTGCCACTCCGCGGCATAGGAGGCCCCCATGACGATCGCGGCCGCCAGAATGATCCGCGCCATGGCGTCGAAATGATCGGGAACGATTAGCCCCTCCAGCCGCATCGCGCGCCTGAGCGTCATCACGATCAGCACCACCATCGCGAAACCGGAAAACAACGCGCCGACCACGAAATAGGGTGGAAAGATGCTCTCGGTCCAACCCGGCTGGATGCTTGCGGCGAAGTCCAGCCCGACGATCGAATGGACCGAGCAGACCAGCGGCACAGCGATCACCGCCAGCGTTCTGTGCAGCCGCTCCTGCGCGCGCCATTGCGCCGGGCTGCCCTGCCATCCCATCGCCGCGACGCCGTAGAGCCGCCGCCAGCCGCGCGATCCCGGCCGGTCACGCAGCGTGGCAAGGTCCGGGATCAGCCCGACATAGAAGAACAGGACCGAGAACAGCAGGTAGGAGACGATCGCCCAGAAATCCCACACCAGCGCCGATCGCCATTGCGGCCAGAGCTGCATCGTGTTCGGGTAGGGGGCGAGCCAGTAGAAATACATCGGCCGGCCGAGGTGCAGGATCGGGAAGATACCGGCCATCGACACGGCGAACAGCGTCATCGCCTCCGCCGAGCGATTGATCGCCGCGCGCCAGTGCTGGCGCGTGAGGAGCAGCAGCGACGAGATCAGCGTGCCGGCGTTGCCGATACCGATCCACCAGACGTAATTGGCGATCGGAAAGCCCCACACCACCGCCGTGTTGTTGCCCCACAGGCCCGGGCCTTCCTCCAGCGACCAGCCGATCGCCAGCGTGCCGATGCCGGTCAGCACCAGTGCGCCGAGCAGCGCCCACCACCACGCCTTGCCGGGGCCGCGGTCCATCAGCGGCGCCGCGACCGCCTCCGTCACGTCACGCGGCGTGCGGATCGACGGCAACGTCCAGCGGCGCGGGCCGGGGCGGACGTGCGGGCCGGTCATGCGACGCCTCGGCGTATTCCATAGTCCTGCCCGGCTAGTCCCGGCATGACGCAAGAAATACGTGAGGACCTGCTCATGCCGGGTTCTTCCGCCGGGCAAGATAGGTGGTGCGCGGCCGGGTGCCGAGTTCCTCCAGCAGCGCGTAATGGCGCGGGCTCGCGCGCGCCGTGTCGATCGGGTGGGACCCGATCGGGCCGAAGGTGATGGCACGGGTCGGGCAGGCCGCGGCGCAGGCGGTGACCACCGCGCCCGGCTGCCCGCCGGCATCCGCTTCGCGGGTCGCATGTTCGACTCGGTGGACGCAATAGGTGCACTTTTCCATCACGCCGCGCGCGCGGACAGTGACGTCGGGGTTGCGCTGCGCGGTGACGGAAGCGTCGCCGGCGTCGCCCCATAGCGACGATCCCGCATAATCGCGAAAGTTGAAGCGGCGCACCTTGTACGGGCAGTTCGCCTGGCAGGTGCGGGTGCCGACGCAGCGGTTATAGACCTGCACGTTCAGGCCCTGTGCGTCATGGACCGACGCCTCGACCGGGCAGACGGGCTCGCACGGCGCCGCCTCGCATTGCATACAGGGGACGGGCTGGAAGCCGGTCGTTTCCCCGGTCTCGTAGCGATCGACACGCAGCCAGTGCATGTCGCGGCCGACCGCCATCTCCTCCGGACCGATGGCGGGGATGTTGTTCTCCGCCTGGCAGGCGACGACGCAGGCGCTGCAGCCGATGCACACGTCCGTATCGATCGCCATCGCCCATTGCCGGGGCGGATGCCCCTTGGCGGGCGGGTTGGGCAGCATTGTCTTCGGCTCGGGTCTTTTCGGCAGCGTCCCGTCTGGGGTCACGACCGGGAAGAGCCTGGCGAGGTCACCATCGAGCGCGAACTGGCCCTGCACGGTGGTGACCGGCGCGCGGCCCTCTGCCTGGGTCAGTCGAGCAGGGCTGGAGCCTTGCAGCACGAAGGCATTGGCGCCGATCCCATCCGCCACCGCGCCGGTGCCCGATCGGCCATAGCCCGTCAGCACCGTTGCCACGGTCCGTGCCTGATGCGCGTCGCCCCGTGCCGGCAGCGTCACCGCGCCGCCGCGCTCGATCCGGACCAGGTCGCCGTCTACCAGCCCCAACGCGGCCATGTCGGCGGGGTGGAGGCGGACGCTCGATCCCCACACCTCCTTTGTGATCGGGTCGGGGCATTCCTGCGCCCAGGCGTTGGCGGATAGCCGGCCGTCGTACAAAGTAGGGGAAAGTCGCAATTCCACCGCGAAGCCCTCCGGCGTGTGCGCGTGTGCGCGGATCGCCGGCACGCTGCGCGGCAGCGCCTCCGAGGTCGCGGCGGTGTTCGGTACGATGCCGCTCGCGACCGCGTTGCGCCAACCCTGCTCGCCCAGGCTCGCCCAGTTCTCGCGCAGTCGGCGATAAGCGCCGGGACCGCCGGCCGGGTCGAGGGCCAGATCGACCAGCTCGATCGCGCTACGGGTGTCGTAGAGCGGGCGGATCAGCGGTTGGGCGATCGAAGCGGTTCCGTCGGGCGCGCGACCATCGTGCCAGCTCTCGAGCGGGTGGGTCAACGGCGCGCTCCAGTCGGCGCGGGCGCTGGTCTCGTTGGGCAGGGCGGTGGCGGCGACCACCAGCTTCACGCGCGCCATCGCCTCGGCAAAGCGCAGCGCGGGCGGCGCGGCATAGGCCGGATTGGCGTCAAGGATCAGCAGCGTATCGATACGGCCGGCGTGCATGTCCACGGCAAGGTCGGCTAACCCAGCGGCATGGGGCGTGGGGTCGGCGTCGACTGGCGCGATCCAGCCGTTCGCGACCCCGCCCAGCATTCCATTGGCGCGCAGGGCAGCGGCGTGGAGCGCGGCGGACTGGTTCGCACCGACCAGGATCGTGCCGGCTCCGCGCGACAGGTCCGCCCAGGCGTCGGCCAGGGGAGACTTGGCAGCATCGATGGCCGCATGGAGCCAATCGGCTGCATGGGTCAGGCCGGTCGCGCGACGCTCGTCCGCCATCGCGCCGGTGTTGGTCAGCGATGGCTCGAATACATGCAAGCGGGGCATCGCGTCCGTGCGGCGCCGGTCGCTCCAGGCACGGGCGAGCGCCACCTGCTCAGGCCCCGGACCCAGCGGATCGGCGCCGAGGCACAGGATCGCATCCGCCCGGTCGAGCCGTGGCCGATGCACCAGCCGGCGGCCGAGCGCCGCCTCGCTTGCCGCCAGTGCCGTGTCGTCGTTGAACGGCTGCCAGCGGATATGCCGCATCCCCGGCAGGGCGGCGCGAAGCGCGGCCAGCCGGGCGATCAGGGTTGGGGAGGTGACGCGACCGGAAAGGATGGCGAAGCCATGCCCCCCGCGCGGCGCGACCCGCTCCCACAAGGCGCGCGACAGTGCCGGCCAGCTAGACGGGCCATCGGGACCCATCGGCGCCTTCAGCCGCTGCGGGTCGTAAAGGTCCAGGATCGACGCTTCGGAGAACAGGTCGGTCGCGCCGAGGCTGGCGGGATGCGCGGCAAGCCCCTCCAGCTTGATCGGGCGACCGTCCACCACCAGTCCCGTGACCCCGCGCAGATAGCCCGCCATCGGCAGCGCGGTGGCGTAGCGGCGGACCTGGCCCGGCAACTCGCCCTCGGGCTGGTTGGCGAGCGGGTGGATCGTCTCGTCCGGGCGCTGGCAGGCGGCGAGAGACGCCGCCGCGCCGCCGGCGATCAGGTTCAGGATCTGGCGTCGATTGAGCCGTGTCATCGGTGGCACGTCGAACAGTCGGTCAGGTTGCGGCCGGAGTGCGCGATCCTGATCGCCGCGGCGCGGGCGGCGGCGCGATCGGCGGGCGTGCGGCCCTCATAAGGCCGATCCTCATACACGCGGGATTGAGCAACGATCCGCTCCTCCGGCGAGCGATGGCAATCCAGACACCAGCCCATCGTCATCGGGCTCGCCTGGCGCGTTAGCGGCATCCGGCGCGTGTCGCCGTGACAGGCGGCGCAGGGCACGCCGTTGTTCACATGCGCGTGATGGTCGAAATAGGCATAGTCGGGGACACGGTTGACCTTGTTCCAGGCGATCGGCCTGCCGCTCGCCAGGCTTTCGCGAACCGGCGCCAGCAGCTCGGCATTGGTGTAGAGCTGCGAGTGGCAGGTCATGCAGGTGTGGGTCGGCGGCACCACCGCCCGCGCGCCGCGTTCCACGCCAATATGGCAATAGCGGCAGTCGATGCCCAGTTCGCCGGCATGATGCTGGTGACTGAAGGGTACGGGCTGTTCGACGAAGCGATCTTCGCCGGTCGCGGTGCCGCTGCGTGCGACCGCGCCGCCGACCAGCAGGAGCAGGAGCGGTCCGGCGACGAACGCCGCGATCATCACGCGGACCCAGGTGTTTGCGCCGGGTCGGAAAAGCTGCGCCAAGAACGCCCCCAACGCCCGCCCGCATCGTGGCAGGCCGGTCCAAGTGGGCTTAACTGCCCAGCGTCACCAGCGTTCCGTCCTTCACGCCGACCGGCCATGGTGACAACCGCTGGCCGAGGCACGGTCCGCCGACGCAAAGGCCGTCCTCCACCCCGAACAGCGCGCCGTGCCAGCTGCATGCGATATGGCTGCCCGAGGGAGTCAGGTAATCGTCCAGCCTCTGGGTCAGCGGCACGCCCGCATGGGGGCAGCGATCGGCATAGCCGAACGCGGCATTCCCGCGCCTGACGACGAAACCATGAAAGCGCCCGGCGCGGAGTTGAAGAACAAAGTTGCGCGCCTTGCCGTCGGGTATGAGGTCGAGCGGGCCCAGCTTCACGCCCGCAGGCGTCGCGAAGACGCGCGGGGTGTCAGGCATCGGCATCGGGCTGGAGGGCCGGATGGGCCAGCTCGAACGCGGGATGCGCGCGGGCGTGCTCCGCCGCGGCGACCAGGCGCGGGTATTGCGAGAGGTCCACGCGGAATCGCTCGGCATTGTACACCTGCGGCACCAGATGGCAGTCGACGATGCTCGGGTCGGTGCCGAAGGCGTAGCCGGCACCGTGACGGCCGATCTCCACCTCCAGCGCGGCAAACCCTTCCGCGATCCAGCGCGCGATCCAGCGGCCGGCTTGGTGCTCGTCGGCGCCCAGATCCTGCCGCAAGGCGGTCAGGACGCGCAGGTTGTTCAGCGGATGGATGTCGCAGGCGATGATCGCCGCCATCGCCCGGGCATGGGCGCGGGCGCGCGGCGAGCGGGGCAGCAGCGGCGGATCGGGATGAAGTTCGTCGATCAGTTCGACGATCGCGCCGCTCTGGATGAAGCCATGACCGTCCAGTTCCAGCGCGGGCACCAGCCCTTGCGGGTTCAGCGCGCGATACGCCTGGTCGCGATGCGTCCCCAGGCGCAGATCATGGGCCACCTGGTCATAGGCCAGCCCTTTCAGGTTCAGCGCGATGCGGACGCGATAGGCGGCGCTGGACCGCCAATAGCCATGGAGCCTCATGGCAGCGTAGCCTTTGGGAAGTCGGCCCAGACCGCGTCGTAATCGAGCTGGCTGTGCGCCAGGGCATGGTCGGTCGGGCGGTATGGCCAGCAGCTTTCAAGCATGAAGGCCATGGTGCCCTCGATCTTGTGCGGCTTGAGGTCCGCGCTGGACGCTCCCTGCCAGCTCGCCAGGTCGGGGCCATGACCGGCCATCAGGTTATGCAGGCTGATCCCGCCGGGCCGGAACCCCTCCGCCTTGGCATCATAGGCACCCGCGATAAGGCCCATCGCTTCCGACATGACGTTGCGGTGGAACCAGGGCGGGCGAAACGTGCCCTCCGCCACCATCCAGCGCGGCGGAAAGATCACGAAATCGGCGTTGGCACGGCCCGGCACGTCGCTGGGGCTGGTCAGCACGGTGAAGATCGACGGATCTGGATGGTCGAAGCTGACCGTGCCCAGCGTGTTGAACCGCGACAGGTCGTAGCGCCATGGCGAAAGATTGCCGTGCCAGGCGATCACGTCGAGCGGTGAGTGGTCGAGCGTCGTGGTCCAGAGGGATCCCATGAACTTCTGAATCACCTCGGTCGGCGCGTCGACATCCTCGAACCAGGCGACCGGCGTCTCGAAATCGCGCGGATTGGCGAGGCCGTTGGCGCCGATCGGTCCCAGGTCCGGCAGGCGGAACAGAGCGCCGTGGTTTTCGGCCAGATAGCCGCGCGCTTCGCCATCGGGCAGGTTGACGCGGAAGCGGACACCGCGTGGAACAAGGGCGATCTGGCCGGGCGCGATCTCAATCCGGCCGAGTTCGGTCAGGATTTCCAACCGGCCTGTGTCGGGTATGAACAGCAGCTCGCCATCGGCATCAACGAAGATGCGGTTCGTCATGTCCGTGTTCGCGGCGTAGACGTGCAGCGCCACGCCCTCCAGGTCCGCCGGGTCGCGATTGGCAAGCATGGTGGTCATGCTGTCGAGAAGATCGCGCGGCTCGTCCGGTATGGCGATCGGGTCCCAGCGCAGGCGGTTGGGGGCCAGTGGTTCTTTCGACGTGCCCGGCGCGAACCGGGGAGCGCCGTGATAGCGCTGATAGGCCGGATGTTCGGCGGTCGGGCGGGCCCGGTACAGCCATGAGCGGCGGTTCTCGTGTCGGGGCGCGGTAAAGGCGGTGCCGGATAGCTGTTCTGCGTACAGGCCGAAGGCGGGGCGCTGGGGTGAATTGCGGCCGACCGGCAGCGCGCCGGGGACGGCCTCGGTGGAGACGTAGTTGCCGAAGCCGGGGAGGTAGGCGGCTGCGTCCGCGGCGGTCTGGACGGGGTTTTGCTCGGTCATCTCATACCTCTCCTCGCCACCCGGCGAAGGCCGGAGTCCAGTTGCCGGACGGCTGTGGCGTTTCCAACCCGCCAGGGCGTCGGACCCGGCCAGGCCGGGCTCCATGCCCCGGTTTAGCCATGCCGGCCGGGCGCGGTCCTCGTCTGCGCTCGGCATTCGGTCGAGCTTCAGGCGTCGGCCGTGATCACCCCGCGCCTGATCTGGTCGAGTTCAATCGACTCATACAGCGCCTGGAAATTGCCGTTGCCGAATCCCTCATTGCCCTTGCGCTGGATGATCTCGAAGAAGATTGGCCCCACCATCGTCTCGGTAAAGATCTGGAGCAGGATGCCTTCCTCGCCGACATTGCCGTCGATCAGGATGCGATTGCGCTTCAGCCGTTCCATATCCTCGCCATGGCCGGGCACGCGCTTGTCGACCAGCTCGTAATAGGTCTCGATCGTGTCCTGAAGCCCGACGCCGCGCGCGCGCAGCTTTTCCACCGTTTCGAAGATGTCGTCGGTGGTGAAGGCGAGATGCTGGATGCCCTCGCCGTTATAGTCGCGGATGAACTCCTCGATCTGGCTCTTGTCGTCCTGGCTCTCGTTGAGAGGGATGCGGATCGCCTTGTCGGGGGCGATCATCGCCTGGCTGAACAGGCCGGTCGCCTTGCCCTTGATGTCGAAATACTTCTGTTCCTCGAAGCCGAAGATCGCGTTGTAGAATTGCGACCAGACCCGCATCTGCCCGCGCCTGACATTGTGGGTCAGGTGGTCGAGCAGGTCCAGCCCGACGCTGTTCTCGCGCTCAGCCTCCTGCCAGCCGGGGACCTCGTTCCAATCGTCGTACAGCGAGCCCGCGCCGCCATGCCGGTCGATCAGGTACAGGTTGGAGCCGCCGATGCCCTGGAGCACATGGCTGTCCGGCCCCAGCGCACCCTCGGCCGGATCGGCCGCGACGGCACCGCGCGCAAGGGCGGCGG
>CAKTFL010000053.1 GCA_934555855.1 uncultured Sphingomonas sp.
ACATTAGGGCGACCGACGATCGCCACGGTGGGAAGATGAGCCATGGCGACGCCCTTACGCGGGATAGCCGACATGGCAAAGCGGGCCCGCACGGGCGAGCCGCTCAGCGGAATGCGGCGACCCGGCCCTTTTCGTCCAGCGTGTAGATCGTCTGGCGCGCCACCACGGGCGGCAGTTCGAACGGCGTCTTCGTGTCGATGGTGGACTGAAGCTTGCCGTCCTCGGGCGATGCGAAGCCGATCTCGCCCTCGGAACTGGTCAGCACCAGGCGTCCGCCGGCCAGCACCGGCCCGAACCAGCTGATCGGGCCGGACTTCTTCTTCGCATTCCGGAACGCCGGCAGCTGCGAGATCCAGCGCGCCTTGCCGCTGGAGCGTGCCAGGCAGACCAGGCGCGCATCGTCTGTTACGACGTACAGCCACTCGCCCGCGATCCACGGGGTTGAAATGCCAGCGAAGTTCTGCTCCCACAAGCGCTGGCCGGTGGCTAGCTCCAGCGCCACCATGCGCCCGCCCTGCCCGACCGCATAGACCCGGCCCTCGTCGATCACTGGGTCGGCATCGATATCGGCCAGGCTCGACACGGACGTCGTGATGGAGGTGCGCGATAGCGCGTCCTGCCACAGAACGCGGCCATTCTCATACCGATAGGCGTTAAGCTCGCCCGACGAGAAGCCCGTCACGACCGTGCCCTGACTGGCCGCGGGCGCAGCAACGCCGAAGACGCCCTGCGTTTCCAGCGTTCCCGATTGGGACCAGATGACCTTTCCGTCATTCTGACCCAGTGCGTAGATCTGATTATCCTGGCTCAGCACGTAGACATTGCCGTTCGCGACCGTGGGCGCGCCGCGCAGCGGGCCGCCCGGCTTGGCACGCCACAACTCCTTGCCATCAGCCGCAGACAGGGCGACCACATCGCCGACTCCGTCCGTGGCATATACATTGCCGTCATCATAGCTGACGCCGCCACCGAACCGCGCACTCCGGTTCTCTTCACCCTTCGCCACCGGAACAGACCATAGCCGCGATCCACCATCGGCGGAAAATGCGTGGACCATGGCATCGACGTCGGCCACGAACAGCTTGCCGTCCGCGACGACGGGCGCCGCGGCCAGCCGTTCGCGGTTGGAGCCGCCGTTGATCGCCGCCTGCCAAAGCTGCGCGGGCGCCTGCCCCAGGGCCAGATGCCCCATCGACTTGGAAGCATTGCCGCCGCTCTGCGACCAGGCATCGTTCGCCTGCGGCGTTGGCAGCGTCACCTCGACCGCAGCCAGCGAGGGGTCGGTTTCAACGGGATTTTCCGTGACCAGGATCGGCACACGATTCCCGACCGTAGGCGTCTTCTTGGTCGAGCCCTTGAAGACACCACAGCCGGACAGCATGGCGAGCGCCGCCAGCGCCGCGCCCGCACGGAGTGTTCCGCGCCGCGCACTTACCATCATCGCGTAGTTACATCCTTGTTGGTGGCGACCGCATCGACGCCCATGGCGCCGGCCATCTGAACCGTGCGTTGACGGATGGAAGCCGGGACGTCCTTGTCATTGGCAATCTGGCCGAACAGCTGGCCGGCCAGATCCCGCCGACCCATGCGAAGGTGGGCGATCGCCACCATTTCGCCGGCCGTACCGAACCAGGCATTTCCCTTGACGGCCAACGGCCGGAGCCGCTCGACCACCACCTGCGGCTTCAGCTGGTCGTATTCGGCCGCGGTCTGACGAACCAGCGCCAGGTCGCGAAAGGGCTGAGCCAGCGTTTCGTCGTTAGCGATCGCCGCGAACTTCGCGGCGGCACCTTTGATGTCGTTCTTCCGCAGCAGGATGTCCGCTTCGGTCTGCAACGCCAGGGCGCGGTAGCCGTCGCGGTCCGACCTGCCCAGCGTGGAAAGAATCGGCTGCGCCTTTGCCGGCTGATCCTGGCCAAGCAACTGGTAGGCGGCGGCGAGCTGCTCACCTTCCGTACCGGCGGCCAGTTCCTGCCGATGCTGCCAATATAGCCAGCCGCCGAACGCCGCGAGCCCGATCACGATCGCGGCGAGGACCCACATGCCCCAACGGCGACCGAATCCGGCCAGTTGCTCTCGCCTCAGCTCCTCGTCGACTTCGCGCAGAAAGGCTTCATTGTTCTGGGGCGTGATGGCCAAATAACGGCTCCGGTGTCAGACACGGTTCGGAAAGGCGCGAGCAATAAGCCGCCCTTGGCCGTCCCGCAATGGGCGAGGAAACGGGTATCAGTTCTTGGCGACGTATATCTGATCGGTGCCGGGAAAGCTGCGCGATCGCACTTCGGCCGCATAGGCGCGAGCGGCGGCATCGATCCGGCCGGCCATGTCCTCGTAGCGCTTCACGAACCTTGCCGTTCGCTCGAACAGGCCGAGCATGTCCTCGGCAACCAGGACCTGTCCGTCACAGCTGGCCGAGGCGCCTATGCCGATCGTCGGACATGCCACCGCCTCGGTGATCGTGACCGCGATCGGCTCCACCACGCCCTCGATCACCAGGGCAAAGCAGCCAGCTTCGGCCACCGCCCGCGCATCCGCGACGATCTTGTCCGCCTCGGCCTGGCTGCGCCCGCGTGCGCCATAGCCGCCGAGCATGTTCACCGCCTGCGGGGTTAGGCCGACATGGCCGACGACCGGAATGCCGCGCTCCGTGAGGAAGCGGACGGTCGACGCCATTGCCTCGCCGCCTTCCAGCTTCACGGCGGCGGCGCCGGTCTGTTTCATTAGCCAGGAGGCACTTTCAAATGCCTTTTCCGGGCTCGCTTCGTAGCTGCCGAACGGCATGTCGATGACGACCACCGAATGATAGCTGCCGCGCACCACTGCCGCGCCATGCGCCGCCATCATGTCCAGCGTGACCGGCACGGTGGACGGCAGGCCGTAGATGACCTGCCCCAGACTGTCCCCGACCAGCAGCATGTCGCAATGCGGATCGAGGATCTGCGCGGTGCGGACGGTATAGGCAGTCAGCATCACCAGCGGCGTGCCGCCCTTCTGCCGCAGAATCGCAGGCACGGTCAGCCGCTTCATCGGGGCAGGCGTCGGATTGGCCCGGCTGGTGGCGGCATCGAGGGTGAAGGTCGTGGACATGATCGGTTCCTAACCCCGACGGATCACTCCGGCTAGCCGCCCGCCCCGAAGGTCGCCGCATAACGATCGGCAGAGAAGCCGACCAGCAGCACGCCTGGGGCTGCGACCACCGGACGTTTGATGGCGGACGGATTGGCCACCATCAGGGCCATGGCCCTATCCGCGTCCAGATCGCGCTTGTCCTCGTCGGGGAGCTTGCGAAAGGTCGTTCCGGATCGGTTGAGCAGCATCTCCCAACCCAGTTCATCCACCGAGGCGCGCAGACCCGCCTCATCGACGCCGGCCTTTTTGTAGTCATGGAAACTATAGACGATCCCGTGCTGATCAAGCCACACGCGCGCCTTCTTGACCGTCTCGCAGTTCGGGATGCCGTAAAGGGTGACGTCCGCCATCCCTGGTTCCTGCGCGCTCGTACCGGCATCCGCAAGGATCATCCGGTAGCGAAGCGCCACGCCGGGCGTTAAGCAGCCTCATGGCCGATCATCCCTTCTTCGCCCTCGCCTCGCACCGGATGCTGCGCGTTGCAGCCGCGACCCCGCCGGCGAGCGTGGGCGATACTGCCGCCAACGCCGAAGCGACGATCGCCTTGGCCCGCAAGGCCGACGCGCGCGGTGCAGACCTGGTCGTCTTCCCGGAACTGAACCTCACCTCCTACGCCATTGACGATCTGCACATGCAGACGGCGCAGCAAGATGCGACCCTCGCCGCGATCGAACTGGTCAGGGCCGCATCCGTCTCGCTCCAGCCCATGCTGCTTGTCGGCGCGGCGCTGGTGCGTAACGGCCGGCTGTACAATTGCGCGCTCGCCATTGCCCGGGGGCGGGTGCTGGGGGTCGTGCCCAAGACCTTCCTGCCCAACTATCGTGAATATTACGAAAAGCGCTGGTTCGCGAGCGGGATGGGTTTGACGGGGCTGACCATCGACCTTGGCGGCGAGGCGGTGTTGTTCGGCACGGACCTGCTGTTTGCGGCGAGTGACCGGCCCGGCTTCATCGTTCATGCCGAGATTTGCGAAGATTATTGGGCACCCACCCCTCCCTCGACCACCGGCGCGCTTGCCGGGGCGCTGGTCTGCTGCAACCTGTCCGCCTCCAACATCGTGATCGGCAAGGCTCGGGAGCGGATGATGCTCGCAGCGGCGCAGTCGGCCAGGGGGTGTTGCGCCTATGTCTACTCCGCCGCAGGGATCGGCGAGAGCACCACCGACCTTGCCTGGGACGGGCAGGGCTTCATCTATGAAATCGGCGAGTTGCTCGCGGAGTCAGAGCGCTTTTCGCGGCGTCCAGAACTGGTGATCGCCGATGTCGATCTGGAGCGACTGAGTCAGGAGCGTCTGCGCAACGGCACGTTCAACGACGCGGCGATCGCTTCCGGCCATCCGGAGCAGCGCTTTCGTCACATTGCCTTCGACCATGGCTCGACCGCAAACGACCTTGGTTTGACGCGCGACATTCGCCGCTTTCCGTTCGTGCCGAACAACCCCGAGAAGCGGGACGCGGACTGCTACGAGGCGTTCAACATCCAGGTCGAAGGGATCGCCAAGCGCATCGCTGCCTCCGGCGCGCAGCGCATCGTAATCGGCGTTTCGGGCGGGCTCGATTCTACTCATGCATTGATCGTCGCCGCCAAGGCGATGGACCGGCTGGAACGGCCACGCACGGATATTCTGGGTTTCACCATGCCCGGCTTCGCGACCGGAGAGGGCACGAAGGCGAATGCCTGGGCGCTGATGCGCGCGCTCGGCATCGCGGCCGAGGAGATCGATATCCGTCCCGCCGCCCAGCGGATGCTGGAGGAGATGGATCACCCCTTCGGCAAGGGCGAGCCGGTCTATGACGTCACCTTCGAAAACGTTCAGGCGGGGCTGAGGACCGATTACCTGTTTCGCCTCGCCAACCAGCGAGGGGGGCTGGTGCTCGGCACCGGCGACCTGAGCGAGTTGGCGCTCGGATGGTGCACTTATGGTGTGGGCGACCAGATGAGCCATTATGCCGTCAATGCCGGCGTGCCCAAGACGCTGATCCAGTTCCTGATCCGCTGGTGTATCCGGACGAGCCAGTACGACGCGGACACCGACCGGGTGCTGGGCGCGATCCTGGCGCAGGAAATCTCGCCGGAGCTGGTTCCTGCGGACGCCGATACCGGCGCGATGCAGAGCACGGAGGGGCTGATCGGGCCCTATGCGCTGAACGACTTCTTCGCGCATTACGTGATCCGACACGGGCTGGCGCCGTCCAAGATCGCGTTCCTCGCCTGGCACGCGTGGCGCGACGTGGAAGCGGGGCGCTGGCCGGAGGATTACCCGATCGAGGCGCGGATCGCCTATGACCTCCCGACCATCCGTCACTGGCTGGAGCGGTTCCTGCGCCGCTTCTTTCAGCTGAGCCAGTTCAAGCGCTCGGCGATCCCGAACGGGCCCAAGGTATCGGCCGGCGGCGCCCTGTCGCCGCGAGGCGATTGGCGGGCGCCGTCCGACGGGACCGCCGCCTCCTGGCTCGCGGAGCTGGAGGCGAACGTTCCCGTCTGACTTGGCTATTTGGCCGGGGTGAACGAGAAGAGCTGGGTCCTGATCGACGCGGGCGCGCCGGGCTTGAACCAGTTCGTGTCCTGGATGTGGCTGGCCGTCACGTACATGCGACCGTCCGGCCCTTCCGAGAAGGTATCAGGCCAGCGCAGGCGGCGGTCGGTCAGCACGGTGGTGGTGCCGCCCCCGTTCAGCCGCTTGATAGAGTAATCGGTGGGCGAGGTGAGGTACAATATGCCCGCCTTGCTCATCCACAGCCCATCCGCGACATGGGTGGTCGCGATCCGACGCACCGCCGCACCCCGGTCGGCCTCGCCGACTTCCGGCCGCAGCCGGTCGGTGTCGATGGCATACAGGGTGTTGCCGGTCAGCGCCTGATAATAGAGCGTCTTGCCATCATTGGAGATGGCAATGCCATCGGACGCGAACATCGGCTGGCGTCCATCTGGACGGACCAGCGGCCGGCCGTCCAACGTTACCTTGACCGATTTGTCCACCTGGGTCGAGGGATGCCCGTCGAGCGCGCGGACACCCTTTCCGCTTTCCAGGTCGATGACGATGATCGCCCCGCGCGTGCCGCTGTCGGTGATATAGCCGGTTCGACCATCCGGCGAGAAGCGAATGTCGTTCAGATACGTGCCCTGCAACGCCAGGTCGGGTCCGAGCGGCACGATCTTGCTGACCCGATTGGTCGACAGATCGATCCGGACGAGCTTGGGCGCGCCCTCCAGGATGCGTTCGTTACCAGGCGCGCCGGCATCGACCACCCACAAATGCCCCTGCCCGTCCGGGACGATCGACTGCACGCAGACGAAATAGTCGGACACCGGCAGTTCGGCCGCGCGCGCGTTGCGCCAGCTGTTCCATTTCTGGTCCGGATAGGGCCGCAGCGTGCCGTTGGGCAGCACCTCCGCCACCGACACGGGCGCGTCGTCCGTCCAGCGCGGGAAATTGACGAAGCGGCGGCCGTCCTCGACCACGGCGACGCCGGTCACCTGATGATCGAAGGCGGCGACCTGGGTCAGCCCACCGCCTGCCTGGGCGATCGCCACCGTGCCCGCCGCCATGGCGACCAGCGCCGTCGCGGCGGCCGCCGCCGTCAGGATTTGCTTTCTGTTCATGACGTCACTCCCGTTGTTGTCGGGAAACAGATGTGATCGCGTTCGGGTCCGTGCCGCGCCTATGATCGTTTCAGCAATGTGGTGCGGAGGCAGCGACAGACGATCTCGCCGCGCTGATTGAGCAACTCGTGCCGGAAGGTCACGAGCCCCGCCTCCGGCCGCGATTTGCTGAGACGCAGCTCCATCACCTCGCTGGTGGCACGCACTGTGTCGCCGATGAAAACGGGCGCGGGCATGACGAGTTGATCATAGCCGAGATTCGCCACCAACGTGCCGAGCGTAGTGTCCCCGACCGATAGGCCCACCATCAGCGCGAAGGTGAAGGTCCCGTTGACGAGGATCTGCCCGAACTCGCTCGCTCGCGCTGCCTCCGCGTCCAGGTGAAGCGGCTGGGGATTGTGGGTCATGGTCGAAAAGAGGAGGTTGTCCGTCTCCGTCACCGTGCGGCGGATCTCATGCTCGATCCGGTCGCCGATCTGCCATGCGTCGTAGAACCTGCCTGCCATTTGTATATCCCCGCCGGATCGATGTGCTCCCGCCAGGCGGCAGCCCGTCTGGATCCCCGCCTTCGCGGGAACACAGCAATAGCGCTCAGCCGGCCTTTTCCACCCTGACCAGCGTCGTGCCCTCGGTCACCTGGCCGCCGGTTTCGACGTTCAGCTCCGCGAGGATGCCGTCAAAAGGCGCGGTCAGACTGTGTTCCATCTTCATCGCCTCCAGCGTCAGCAGGCGCTGGCCCTTGATCACCGCATCGCCGGCGGCCACCTCCACCGCGATCACGCGTCCGGGCATGGGCGCGAGGATTGAGCCGTCCCCGGCCCCGCCCGCGACGGCACCGGCGGCGCGATAGGGTTCTACCAGCCAGGTCTGGCCCCCTTCTGTGACCATCACGCGATCGAGCGGCTCGTCGGGCGCGGGCGCGTCGGTGAAGTCGATCTCGACCGGCTCACCGCCAACCAGAAAGCGCCCGCCCCGCCGCGTCGGCGCGTTGAGCCGGAAGCCGCCGAGCGGGCGGGGAGCGGCGAGCGTTGCCGCAGCCTCGATCATCGCCTCCTCGCTCGGCAGGGCAGGCGGCATCAGCGCCTCGCCCTCGCGCGCGATCAGGCCCGTATCGACCCGGCCGGCCGCGACGTCGGGATGGTCGAGCAGTTCCACAAGGAAGCCGGCGTTAGTGCGGAGCGGCCAGACGATGGCCTCGTCCAGCGCATCGGCAAGCGCCCCTCGCGCCTCGTCCCGCGTGTCGCCATGGGCGATCAGCTTGGCGATCATCGGATCGTAGAAGGGCGACACGGCCGCCCCCTGCTCCACCCCGGTATCGACGCGCACCGAGCCGCCCAGATCGAACGCATCGACCGTACCGACCGACGGCAGGAAGCTCCTGGCGGGGTCTTCCGCGTAAAGCCTAGCCTCCATGGCATGACCGTTGATGGCAAGTTGTTCCTGACCGCATGGCAGCGGTTCGCCCGAGGCGACGCGCAGCTGCCATTCGACCAGGTCCTGGCCGGTAATCGCCTCCGTCACGGGATGTTCCACCTGAAGCCGGGTGTTCATCTCCATGAACCAGATGCGGTCGGCGGACAGGCCCTCCCCGGCATCGGCAATGAACTCGATCGTGCCCGCCCCGACGTAATCGACCGCGCGCGCCGCCTGCACCGCTGCCGCGCAGACCGCGGCACGGGTTGCCGCTTCCATGCCGGGTGCGGGCGCCTCCTCGATCACTTTCTGGTGGCGGCGCTGGAGCGAGCAATCGCGCTCGAACAGATGGACGATGTTGCCATGAGTGTCGCCGAATACCTGAACCTCGATATGGCGGGGCGAGAGGATGTATTTCTCGATGAGTACGCGGTCGTCGCCGAACGAGGACGCCGCCTCGCGCCGGCAGGAGGTGAGCGCGTCGGCGAAGTCGGTTGCGGCATCGACCCGCCGCATCCCCTTGCCGCCCCCACCGTCCACCGCCTTGATGAGGACCGGATAGCCGATCGCGTCCGCCTCCGCCCGCAGCCGCTCGGGCGACTGATCCTCGCCCAGATAGCCCGGCGTGGTCGGCACGCCGACCTTCGCCATCAGCGCCTTGGCCGCGTCCTTGCGGCCCATGGCGCGGATCGAGGACGGGTTCGGGCCGACCCAGACAAGACCGGCCGCCTGCACCACCTCGGCAAAGTCGGCGTTTTCGGAAAGGAAGCCGTAGCCGGGGTGGATCGCCTCTGCTCCGCTCGCCTGCGCGGCGGCGATGATGCGGTCACCGACCAGATAGCTCTCGCGGGCCGGTGACGGGCCGATATGCACGGCGTCGTCGGCCTCTCGGACGTGGAGCGCGGCGGCATCCGCGTCCGAGTACACCGCCACCGTGCGGATGCCGAGCCGGCGCGCAGTGCGGATGATTCGGCAGGCGATCTCGCCGCGGTTGGCGATCAGGAGAGACCGGATCATCGCCCGCTCCTCCGGAACCGGACACTACGTCCCCCCTCATTCTTCCGGTTCCACTTCCGCCCGCAAGCAGTGGACGGATGACGGCGACGGCGGCGTGGGATCGGCATGGCACCGACGTAGCAAGATGGATCCGTGTAGGACATGGCTGCACTCACATCCGGAACACGCCGAAGCGCGGCTCGGGAATGGGCGCGTTGAGGCACGCCTGTAGCGCCAGACCCAGCACGTCGCGGGTCTGGACGGGATCGATCACGCCGTCATCCCACAGGCGGGCGGTGGCATGATAGGGATTCCCCTCATCCTCGTATCTCTGACGGACGGGCGCCTTGAAAGCTTCGGCCTGTTCGGGCGTCCAGACATCGGCGTCGCGGTGAACGGTCGCGAGCACGC
>CAKTFL010000054.1 GCA_934555855.1 uncultured Sphingomonas sp.
GGGCATTGACCACCCAAGTTTTCGGCGCTGCTGCGGCGGCACTTGGTTCGCTTTCTCGACTGTGACTTAGACCCGTGGCACTTGGTCCATTACCAGCCGCTCCCCTAGCGGGGAGCTGCATCGTTCCGGTCGACCGACGGCGTTAATGAGTGCGTGGCGCGCCTATGGTGGTCGACGGCGCATAATACCTGTTCGCCGGTATCACATGAACCGGCATGACCTTACTGCCCCGCAGAACCTACCTCGTCGTCTGATCGAGGGCTGATCGTCTGTTGCAAGGTGAGAAGCTCACCTGATCGAGACGCTGCCGGAAGCCACTTAATCGACGTTGCAAGCCGCGGCGAAGTGGATAGATATATTGTATCGTGGCCGATGGTCGGTAAAGTGCGTCGATCGTTATGAACCTCCACGCTACCCGCTTACGGCTTACCGCACTGTCGGCAACGTCATCTCTCCGGCCGTCATGCAGTGGCAACGCTGACCGATGAGCGGCCTTCTGCTTCCGCTCGGCTTCGGCCTGGCCGCGAGCGCGGCGACACTGCTCGGCGGGTTGCTGGCGCTGCGCTTTCAGCAGCGGATCACGCTGGTGCTCGGGCTGGCGGCGGGGGTCGTGCTGGGCGTCGCGCTGTTCGACCTTGTTCCCGAAGCGCTGGAAATGTCGCGCGACCTGTACGCGCCGCGCACGGTTCTGGGCTATGTCGCGCTCGGCCTTGGCGCCTACCTGCTGCTCGATCGGTCTCTCGGGTCGGCCGCCCGCATTCCGTCCTGGTGGCGCGCCCATATTGGACCCGCCAGCCTCACGCTGCACAGCTTTCTAGACGGAATGGGGATCGGCCTCGCCTTTCAGATTTCGGCCGATATCGGCTGGGTGGTGGCCCTGGCGGTCCTCACGCACGACATTGCCGATGGCGTCAATACTGTCAGCCTGTCACTGGCGAGCACCAGGCCGGGGCTGGCACGCCGCTGGCTGGCGATCAACGGAATGGCGCCCCTGCTGGGCGTGATGGCCGGGTTGGTGGTCCGCATACCCGACTATCTGCTTGCGCCGCTGCTGGCCGCCTTTGGTGGCGTCTTCCTGTATATCGGCGCCTGCGAACTGATCCCGCGCAGCCATGCCCGCGACCCTCGCTTGAGGGTGACGGTGGCGAGCCTCGCGGGCATCCTGCTGATGCTGCTGGTCACCCGCTGGGCACATTGAGCCGATCCGGGTGAAGCAATGCTCCTGTTCAACGATCATCGGCGTGCCTAGGCTCGCCACCGAAGCCTGACCAACCAGTCTCGCCGAAAAACAAAGGGGTTAGCCGTGATGCGCCGTCGTACCTTCCTTTCCGCCCTGCCCGCCACCGCGCTGGCGTCGCCGCTGCTGGGCCAGGAAGGCCGCCCGACCTCGACGCCGGCACCGCAAGGTCCCGGCCAGGGCGGCGCCATCGCCCCCGTCGAGCCGCTGCCGACGCGCTGGGAAGCCGGTGAGCCCCGCTTCAATCGCCCGGACGTCCGCCCGGGTGACCGGCCGTTCGGTGCCAGCTTCGCCTCGCGCACGGCGGCATACGGGCTGTCGGGGGCGGCGGGAACGGCGCATCCGCTCGCAACGCAGGCTGGCATCGACATCTTGAAGCGGGGCGGATCGGCGGTCGACGCGGCGATCGCCATCAACGCGTGCCTTGGTTTCCTTGAGCCCACGTCGAGCGGCATCGGCGGCGATTGCTTCGCGATGCTGTGGGACCCGAAGGCGAAGAAGGTGGTGGGACTGGCGGGCTCAGGCGGATCACCGCGCGCACTGACGCTGGAGACGGCGCGTGGGCGAGCCCGGAACGGCGCGCTGCCGCCGCTCGGCGCGGTGTCGGTATCCGTGCCGGGCGCGCTGGACGCCTGGTGGACGCTTCACCGACGCTATGGAAAGCTGCCCTGGGCGGACCTGTTCGCGCCGGCCATTGCCCTGGCCGAGAATGGCGCGCCGGTGCCCGATATTATCGCCTGGTACATTCGCGGCAACCTGGCGGCCTTTCTGCGCCCCACCGCCGGCGTCGAGGAAACCGCCAACGCGGTCCGCACCTATGGACTGGCGGACGGCAAGGGTCCCCACCCCGGCCAGGTGTTCCGCAACCCGGACCTTGCCCGCACCTATCGCATGATCGCGAAGGGCGGGCGCGACGCCTTCTACAACGGCCCGATCGCCGACGCGATCGAGCGGTATTTCAAGCGCATCGGCGGCTGGATGACCCGTGCCGACCTTGCCGCGCATCACAGCGAGTGGGTCCAGCCCCATTCGACGGACTATCGCGGCACTACCGTGTATGCGCTGGGCGCGAACACGCAGGGTATCGCGACGCTGCAGATGCTCAACATGATCGAACATTTCGACATGGGAGCGGCCGGCTTCCAGTCGGCCGCGGCGCTGCACTGGTGCGTGGAGGCGAAGCGGCTCGCCTATGAGGATCGCGCGCGCTTCTACGCCGACCCGCATTTCGCCAAGGTGCCGGTAGAGTGGCTGATCTCAAAGGATTATGCCGCGCAACGCGCGAAGCTGATCCGGTCCGACCGCATCCTGACGCCTGTTCATCCGGGACAGGCGCCGAGCCACGGCGACACCACTTACTTTACCGCATCCGATGCCGACGGCATGATGGTGTCGATGATCCAGTCCAACTTCCGCGGCATGGGATCGGGGCTGGTCGCGGACGGGGCAGATGGACGAACACTGGGATTCATGTTCCAGGATCGCGGACAGCTGTTCAGCCTGAAGGACGGCCACCCCAACATCTATGCGCCGGGCAAACGTCCGTTCCAGACGATCATCCCCGGCTTCGCGACGCAGAACGACCAGCCCTGGATGAGCTTCGGCGTGATGGGCGGCGACATGCAGCCGCAGGGACAGGCCCAGATCATCGTCAACCGTGTCGATTACGGGCTGGAGATCCAGTCGGCCGGCGACAGTCCGCGCTGGCATCATGAGGGCTCGTCGCAATCGATGGGTGAGGATTCGCCGGGCCTGCCCGCCAACGGCCTGCTCAGGCTGGAAACGGGCGTGCCCGACCGGACCAAGGCGGCGCTGGCGAACCTTGGCTGGACCATCGGCAAGCCCGATGGCGGTTTCGGCCGTTATGAGTGTATCGAGCACCGAATGGACAAATCGACCCGCGTCTATGCCGCCGCCAGCGAGATGCGCGCAGACGGATGCGCGCTGGCCTATTGAGGCAGGCGCCTATTCGACCTGGCCGGCGTGAGTCTTCTCGCCGGCCGCGCGCAGGACGGTTTTCAGGTTCATGAACTCGTGCAGGCCGAAGGGGCCGAGTTCGCGGCCATGGCCCGAGCGCTTGACCCCTCCGAACGGCGCTTCGGGTGAGGAAGCGAGCATCTGGTTGATGGCGGTCATCCCCGCCTCCACCTCGCGCACGAACCGTTCCTGCTCGTCCGGGTCATTGGTCCACACCGACGATCCGAGGCCGAAGGGGATGTCGTTGGCGATGCGGATCGCGTCGTCGGTATCAGCGGCGCGGAACACCATGGCGACCGGCCCGAAAATCTCCTCGTGCATCAGCGGGCTGTCGAGCGGCACGTCGGTCAGGATACCCGCCGAGAGATAGGCGCCGGGACCGTCCAGTCTCTCCGCCCCGAGCAACAGCGTCGCGCCGAGCCGCTTGGCCTCTCCGACCTGCTCCAGCACGGTGTCACGCTGCTCGATGCTGGACAGCGGCCCCATGTCGGTGCCGGCATCTAGTGGATCGCCCGCCTTCACCGCCCGCATCGCGGCGCCGAAGCGATCAAGAAACGCATCGTAAATGTCGGCATGGACGATCATCCGCTTGGCGCAGATGCAGGACTGGCCGGTATTCTGGATGCGGCCCTTGACCGCGGCCTTCACCGCGGCGCCGAGATCGGCGGACGGCATGACGATGAACGGATCGGACCCGCCAAGCTCCAGCACCACCTTCTTGAGGCAGCGGCCGGCCTGCTCGGCCACCGCAACGCCGGCGCCTTCGCTGCCGGTCAGGGTGACCGCGACCACGCGATCATCGGCGATGATCCCGCCGACCGCGCCCGACTTGATTGCGAGGTTCTGGAACAGACCCTCGGCACCTCCTGCGGCCAGCACCATCTCTTCCATCAACCCGGCGACGCCCTGGACGATGCTGGCGTGCTTTAGCAGACCGACGTTACCGGCGAGGATGGTCGGCGCGAGGAACCGCACCGCCTGCCAATAAGGGAAGTTCCACGGCATTACCGCCAGCACCGGCCCCTGCGGCAGCCAGCGCACCTCCGCGCTGCCGCCTCCAGCAAGCGGCGTCACCTGTGGATCGAGCATCGCCGGACCGTTCCGGGCATAATGCCGGAAGGCGGCGATGCACTTTTCGACCTCCGCGATCGAGGATGCCAGCGTCTTGCCCATCTCGGCCGTGGCGGTGCGGGCGAGCCGGTCCTTGTTCGCCTCATACTGGTCGGCGATCCGGTCGAGCAGATCGGCGCGCTCCGCCAGCGGCGTGTCGCGCCATTGCCGATACGCCCGCGCCGCCCGGTTCAGCTTCGCCTCGACCTGGTCTGCCGTCAGTTCCGGATAAGTGCCGATCCGCTCGCCGGTGGCGGGGTTGGTGCTGGTGAACATGGCAGATCCTTCAGGAGGCGGCAGGCGGCCGGTTGCGGCATCAACGCCTGCCCTCCCGCGAGTTTCCGGCGGTTAGGCGACCGTAAGTTGCGGGTTGCGTTTCAATAGGGGCAGATCTGGCGCACGGTGTCGACCGGCTCTTCCGCCCCGGCGCGATGCCAGGTGCAGGCACTTCGCGATACGCTGGCCGGAAGGCGGAGTTGAGACGCGTCAGTCGCCCAGCATGGCGGCGAGCCCGGGGCTGATCCACTCCACCGCCCCTCCCGCCCTGACTAGCGCACGGCAGGCGAGACGCTCACGGATCGCGAGCGCCTCCATCTCTGCCTGCGGCAGAACGCTCAGCGCGGTGGCCCAGGCATCGGCCAGCATCGCGGACGAGTGAACCACGCTCACCGCCAGGGCGTGGACAACCGGCCGCCCTGACCGCGGGTCGATCGTGTGCCGCCCGCGGACGTAATCGCCCGACGTCGCGACGGCGAGGTCGTGCAGCGCGACCCTGAGTGGCGCGGCGACGCCATACGGGGTCTCCAGGTCCACCCACCAGGGATCGCCGTCCGGCCGCAAGCCGCGCCCCGCCAGTTCGCCGCCTACCTCAACCAGCGCGTGGCGGACGCCGTGTTCGGCAAGCAGCTGAGCGATGCGATCCACGGCGTAGCCCTTTGCGATGCCGGACAGATCGAGACACATGCCTCCCGGCTGGCGCAGCCGGGCCGACTGTTCCTCGAACACCAGTCGTCGCCACCCGCCGGCGGCGAGAGCCGCGCGCACTTCCTCGTCATCCGGTTCGCACGTTACAGGCCGCGGTCCGTGGCCCCACAGGTCGACCAAACCCCCGATCGCCGGATCGAACGCGCCCCCCGACCGGGCGGCGATCTCCACGCCGGCCGACATGACGGTGGCAAGGGCCGGCGGCAGGTTCATCCAGCTGCCCGCCGGTGCGCGATTGAAGCGGCCGAGCACCGATCCGGGCTCCCAATGGCTCATCTCCGCTACGAGCCTGTCCAGCAAAGCCTGAACAGCCCGGTGAAGATCCGCCACGTCCAGGGCGCGCGGCCTCGCCAGCCGCACGCGCCAGGTCGTGCCCATGGTCAGGCCGGCCAGCTCCGTCACGCCGGCCCGCCGATCCCAGCCGACGAGAGCCGCTGGATCGATGGCGGCAGGAACGGCGATACGCATGGCGGCAGTCATGGCTTTGGCCTGGTCGTGCCGTCAGCAGCGCATTGCTCGATCTGGCCGCTGTACATGATGCCCCGAAAGAAGACCTCTGTACCGGACCGGAACAGGGTGTTTCGCAGATCATCCTCTAGAATATGTGCGACTGCCTCGCAATAGCGAGATCGGTGTATTGCTCAGCTGCCGCGCTGATGGCGGTATAGATAAGGCCTAGATCCGACGACCCGATGCAATAAGGGGGCATGACGTAGATCGTGTTGCCCAATGGACGAAGCAGCAGGTCGCGCTCGCGAAAGAAGGCGAGAAGTCGCGGACCGAGATCCGACAGATAACCATCCGTGCCGCCCAGCTCCAGCGCGGCGATCGTTCCGAACGTCCGTGCGCCGGTCACCCCGGGCACCCCACGCAGCCGCTCGACATGGCTCGCCTGCGCGGCGGCGAGGCGGCCGATGCGGTCCAGCACCGGCTCCTCGCGCCAGATGGCGAGGTTGGCGTTGGCGGCGGCACAGGCGATCGGATTGGCGGTGTAGCTGGACGAGTGGAAGAACATCCGCCCCCGGTCCTCCGCATAATGCGCGGCAAAGATCGGCTCGCTGGCCATGGTGACCGCAAGCGGAATGGCGCCGCCGGTCAGCCCCTTGGACAGGCACAATATGTCCGGCACTACCCCGGCCTGTTCGCAGGCGAGCAGCGTGCCGGTCCGGCCCCAGCCGGTCATGACCTCATCCGCGATGAACAGGACGCCCGACGCGGCACAGATCGCGCGCATCTGCGCCAGCACGGCCGGCGGGTAGAAGATCATGCCGCCCGCGCCCAGCACCAGCGGTTCGACGATGAACGCCGCCGCGCCGGCCCGGCAGGCCCGCTCCAGCGCGTCCAGCGTGCGCTGTTCCGTGCCGAAGGCTGGAAACGGGATCGTTTCCACGTCGAACAGCAGCGGTGCATAGGCCCGGTTGAACACGCCTCGCGCGCCCACCGACATGGCGCCGATCGTGTCGCCATGATAGCTGTGCTCCAGCACCAGGATACGATGCCGCGGCTCGTTCCGCGCCGCCCAGTAACCCAGCGCCATCTTCAGCGCGACCTCGACACTGGTCGAGCCGGAGTCGGAGAAGAAGACCCGCGTCAGCCCGGCCGGCATGATCCGCGTCAGCTCGCGCGCGAGCATCTCGGCCGGCTCGTGAGTCCAGCCGGCAAAGATGATCTGGTCCAGCCGCTCGGCCTGATCACGGATCGCGGCGATGATGCGGGGATGATTGTGGCCGTGCGTGGTCACCCACCAGGACGAGATCGCATCGACGATGCGCCGTCCATCGGCGGTATGCAGCACCGCGCCCTCCGCGCCCGTGACGAGCGGGATCGGCTCTTGGAGGCCGTGCTGGGTAAAGGGGTGCCAGACCGGCGAACCGCTCATCGGAAATCCGCCAAGTCGAAGTTCGCAGCAAAGGCCGCAGCCAGCGTGTCGGCGTCGAGGGGGGAGAGCATGGGGAGCCGGCCGAGGCGCTTCACCCGGCCCACCTCCGCGATCGTCCGCTCGCTGTCCTCCACCGGCTCGCCGACAAAGGCGACGCCCAGGATCGGCACGCCCCGCGCGCGCAATGCCTCGATCGACAACAGGCTGTGGTTGATCGTGCCGAGCCGCGTGTGCGCGACCAGCACCACCGGCTCCGCCCAGCGCGCGAACAGATCGGCGAACAGCAGCTCGCGCGTTACCGGCACCAGCACGCCGCCGGCCCCCTCCACCACCAGCGGTCCGGCGCCCGGCGGCAGGGTGAGGCGGTCCGGGTCGATGGCGACGCCGTCCAGTTCGGCCGCGAGGTGCGGCGAACATGGCGTCTGGAGCCGATACGCCTCCGGCACGACGCGCTCCGGCGGGACGCCGAGCCGAACGACGGCATCACGGTCACTGCCGTCCGCCAGCCCCGATTGCACCGGCTTCCAGTAGCGGGCGCCGATCGACCCCGCGAGGGCGGCGGCGAACACCGTCTTGCCGATGTCGGTATCCGTTCCCGTGACGACAATGGCGGCTCTCATGCCAGCGCCTCCCGCAGCGCATTGCCAAGCGCGGCGACCTGTTCCTCGTTCACGTTGAGGGTCAATGAGATCCTGAGCCGCGCGGTGCCGACAGGAACGGTCGGCGGGCGGATGCCGCGAACGTCGAACCCCGCCGCCTGCACCGCCGCGGCGACGCGCATCGCCTGCCCATCGTCGCAGATCACCAGCGGCATGATCTGGGTTCCGGTATGGGTCACGCCCAGCCCGGCCAGATGCTCGGCGGCCACCCCGATCAGGGCGCGCAGGCGCTCGCGGCGCTCGGGTTCCTCGCGCAGGACGGACAGGCTTTCCCCGACCGCCACCGCAACTAGCGGCGAAGGCGCGGTCGAGAAGATGAACCCGCGCGCGCGCGCGATCAGGAAATCGCGGACGATGCCCGGCCCGCAGATCAGTGCGCCCTCGCAACCCAGCGCCTTGCCACAGGTCTTCAGGGTGACGACATTAGGGCGTCCGTCCAGCCCGTCGGCCAGGCCGCGGCCGTCCCTGCCCCATACACCAACTGCATGAGCCTCGTCGATCAGCAGGATGGCCCCGTGGCGGTCGGCCACCTCTGCCAAGTCGTGAAGAGGTGCGCGGTCACCGTCCATGCTGTACAGGCTTTCCACCGCGATCCAGGGCGCGCCCGTTCCGCCGCCGTTGCGCCAAGCCATGATCGCGTCGGCAAACGCCTGCGGATCATTGTGCCGCACGCCCACCCCTTGCGCCCTGCTCAGCCTCAGCCCGTCATGCGCGCTCGCATGAACCAACTCGTCATGGACGATCAGGTCGCCCCGCTGCGGCAGCGCGGCGAAAAGGGCCGTGTTGGCGGCATAACCGCTGCCGAAGAACAACGCCGCCTCTACGCCGAAGAAGCTCGCGGCCTGTCGTTCAAGCTGCTCTATGGCCGGATGGTTGCCGCGCAGCAGCCTCGACCCGCCCGACCCGGCCGGCACCCCCGCCTTCACGGCGCGCACGATTGCATCGCCCAGGCGTGACGACCCGGCCAGCGCCAGATAATCGTTGGAGGCGAAATCCACGCCGCCGGCCCGCCGCAACTCGCGCAGGCGGCCCTTGTCGGCGAGTTGGCGGAGGTCGAGTTGCTGTGCGTCGAAGGCCATGGCCGCCGCTTCTTAAAGCGGCCCGCGACCAATGCCAGCCTCCGGGTCAGTGACGCAGACGCGAGGGAGCCAGGCCGACCAGCTGCCGTAAGCTGATCTGGGCCTGACCGAACGGCGAGAAGCGGATGATCCACGCCTTGCGGGGCAGGTCGGTCAGGTTGGGCCCGGCGAAATGCAGCGTATAGGCCGTATGGATCGTCACGCCGCCGACCGGCACCGGGCAGGCCACGGCTGCATGCTCGTTCACGTCCGCGACCACCAGTCCCGCCCTGCCGATCCGACGCGCATAGGAGCGATGCTCGACCAGGGACATGCGGTGGCTGCCGGGTATGAAGTGCATACAGCCATTGTCGATGGTCGCGTCCTGCAACGGTATCCAGAAGGAAAGGTCCGAAAACCCGTATCGACCGCGCGAGAAGCGCCCAAAGGCGACATCCTGGTGCCAGGGCGTGCTGCCGCAGCCCGGAGCCTTGTAGATGAGGTGATCGAAGGAACGCGACACCCCACGCCTCATCTGCCTCGCCAGCGCGAGGCATGTCCGGAATATCCCTGTGGATAACAGTTCGGGACGGTAACAGCCGGGGTAATCGATCTC
>CAKTFL010000055.1 GCA_934555855.1 uncultured Sphingomonas sp.
GAGCCGCTCGACAGGCCGGGCATCGACCTTCCCGCCAGCCGGATTGCGCCAACCCACCGCCGCCTGATCGAGGTGCCGGTGACGCTGATCGAGGATTGGCCGGGGCATCTGCGCCCGTTCCAGATCTGCGCGCTGTCGGCTGCGGAAGCGCGGGCCGCGCTCGATCATGCGGCCCGGGCAGGTCACGCGGCGGTGACGATCGTGAGCCACAGCTTCGAACTCGCCACCCGTGCGCGCACCCATGCCAACGCGATCCACGTCCGCCGCTTCGACGCACTGTGCGCGATGCTGGCGGAACGGCACGAGGTGCTGCCGACCACCCGCTTCGCCGATCAGCCGCCGCTGGCGCTGGAACAGGATGATCGCCCGCTCGCGCCCGACCTGCTGCGGACAGGCCGGCGACAGGCGGAGCAGCTCTGGTCCAACTGGATCGAGGAGCGCCAGACGTGAGCGAAGCGGCCGTCCTGCCCTTGCGGTTCCAGCTGGGGGCGCGGACGCTGGCGGCGATCCCGCGCCGGCTGGTCAGGGTGGCGTTGTCGCTGGAGGAGGTGATGGCCCATCGCGTGCCCGTCCTGCCACCGGCCGGGCCGGGAACGGACGGCTATCTGCTGACATCGCTGCCGGTCGATGGCTTGCCCGAGTTTCGTACGGACGGCCTGCTGGTCCATGTCCGCCAGCGCTACACGCGTCACCATGTCGACCTGCGGCTGGGCGTCGATGGTTGGGAGGCGGGGCTGTCGGCGAACACGCGAGCGGCCCTCAAGCGCAAGGCGAAGAAGCTGGCCGCCGCTTCCGGAGGTACGCTCGATATCCGGCGCTACGCCGGGGCCGAGGCGGTCACGGGCTTCCACACGCACGCGAGGGCGGTGTCGGCGAAGACCTATCAGGAGCGGCTGCTCGCTGCAGGGTTGCCGGAAGACCCGGCGCCGCTGATTGGGCTTGCCGGAATGGACAAGGTGCGCGCCTGGCTGCTGTTCGTGGATGAGCGGGCAGTGGCCTATCTCTGCTGCACGGCGGAGGGCGACACGCTGCGCTACGATCATGTCGGGCATGATCCTGCCATGGGCTCCCTGTCGCCCGGAGCCGTGCTACAGGCAGCGGCGTTGCGCGACCTGCTCGGCGAGGGTCGCTTCCGGTTCTTCGACTTCACGGAAGGGGAGGGGCAGCATAAGCGGACGCTGGCCTCGGGCGGGACCGCGTGCGTGGACCTGCTGCTGCTGCGGCCGACGGTGGCGAACCGAGTCATAATGGCTGGCCTTTCGGTTTTCGATCGCGCCGTTTCCCGTGCAAAGCAGGCCGCAGCGCATCCGGTGCTGGCCCGGCTCGCGAAAAGAGTGCGCCGCTAGCCCCGCTGCCTTACATGCAGGGGGTGCATATTCTCGCGCCCGCTTTGGTCCTGTCCGTCCGCGCCCATGGAGAACATGGCGCGATCGTCCGGGCGCTGACCCGCGACGACGGGGTCCAGCCGGGTTATGTCCGGGGAGGACGGTCGCGTGCGCTGCGGCCGGTGCTTCAGCCCGCGAACAGCGTGTTGGGTGAGTGGCGCGCCCGGACCGGCGAGCAGCTCGCTGCGCTGACGGTGGAACTGGTCGAGAGCCGGGCGGCGCTGCACGGCGAGCCGCTCGCAGCGGCGGCGCTCGCCTGGGTCACGGCGCTGACCGCCGCCGCCCTGCCGGAGGCGCAGCCCTATCCGCGATTGTACGATGCGCTGGATGGGGTGATCGGCGCCGTCGCGGCGGCGCTATCCGTGCGGGGCTGGGCGCCGGCGCTGGTTCGCTATGAGCTGCTGCTGCTGGCCGAGTTGGGATTCGGTCTGGCGTTGGACCGATGCGTGGTCACGGGCGCGGGCGGTGAGCTGGACTTCGTCAGCCCGCGAAGCGGCTCCGCGGTGTCGCGCGGGGCGGCCATCGGCTATGAGGACAAGCTATTGCGACTGCCGCCCTTTCTGGTCGACGGCGCGGATGCGGACTGGCCGGCAGTGTTCGACGGCCTTAGGCTGACGGGGCATTTCCTGGAACGCGATATCCTGCTCGACCGGCGGATCGATGTGACCGGCGCGAGGGGGCGGCTGGTCGAGCGGATGAAAAGGGCAGTTGCGTGAGCGCGTCCCTCCCGGCAGGAACGCCGGCCATGACATTGATCGCGATCCTGGCCGGCGACGGTATCGGCCCTGAAGTCACCGTCGAAGCGCGCCGCGTGCTGGAAGCGTTGGGACTGAACCTTTCTTTCGAGGAAGCGCCGGTGGGCGGAGCGGCCTATACCGCCGCCGGCCAGCCGCTGCCGCCCGAGACGCTGGCGCTGGCGAAGCGCGCCGATGCGGTGCTGTTCGGCGCGGTGGGCGATCCGCAGTTCGATGCGCTGGAGCGCCGTCTGCGACCCGAAGCGGCGATCCTGGGCCTGCGTCGCGAGCTGGGGCTGTTCGCGAACCTGCGGCCGGCGCGGCTGTTTCCGGGGCTGGAGGACGCGTCGGCGCTCCGCCCGGAAGTGGCGGGCGCGATCGACCTGGTGATCGTCCGCGAGCTGACCGGAGACGTGTATTTCGGTGAGAAGGGTAGTCGCACCACCCCGGCGGGCCTCAGGCAGGGCTATGACGTCATGGCCTATGACGAGGCGGAGGTCGCCCGTATCGCGCGGGTGGGGTTCGAGGCGGCGCGCAAGCGGCAGGGACGGCTTTGTTCGGTGGACAAGGCGAACGTGCTCGAAACCTCGCAACTGTGGCGTGACGTGGTGATCGAGGTCGCCGCCGAGTTCCCGGACGTGGCGCTGACCCATATGTACGTCGACAACGCGGCTATGCAGCTGGTGCGTAATCCTGGCCAATTCGACGTCATCGTCACCGGCAACCTGTTCGGCGACATCCTGTCGGACCAGGCATCGATGTGCGCGGGATCGATTGGGATGCTGCCGTCCGCCTCCCTCGGCAGCGATACGCGCGGCATGTACGAGCCGATCCACGGCTCCGCCCCTGATATCGCCGGGCAGGGCGTCGCCAACCCCTGCGCGGCGATCCTGTCGGCGGCGATGCTGCTTCGCCATTCGCTCCGCCAGCCGGAGGCGGCCGACCGGGTCGAGGCCGCGGTGATCGGCGCGGTGAAGGACGGCGCGCGTACGGCCGATCTGGGCGGCAGCGCGACGACCCGTCAGGTCGGCGATGCGGTGCTGGCTCGGCTGGGTTAAACCCAGCTCCTGAACCAGGTCCAGCGACGAAAAGCATCGGGTCCGGCCAGCTCCGTCGCCGCCAGAATTGGATAGAAACGGACGAACAGGATGGCGGCGGCGAGCAGAAACGCTTCGTCCCAATAGCGCAGCTTGTCGCGCCAATGGTCGATGGCGGCCGCGATGACCAGCGGCAGCCAGATGCTCGAAAGATAATAATAGTAGAAGAAGGTGGGCGATTTCAGAACCGGCGCCCACATAAGCCAGGATGCGAGCCAGATCGCCGCGACTACTCCTGCCTTGCCGTCCCGATCGCGTGCCGACGCCCACAGGCAGGCGAGCACCGCCATCAGCCCACTCCACATGATCGCCGGATTGCCGAGAAACAGAATCCCGCGCTGCGCGCCATCAGCCTGTTCGTACAGATACCAGATCGGGCGCTTCATCAACACCCAGCCCGTCCAGTCGGACTGATAGGTGTGCGGGGGCAGGACCTGCGACTGTTCTTGCAGCATATGCAGCTGGAACGGCAGCAGCGTCGCCAGCGTCAGCGGCTCGTGAGCGTAGAAGAAGGCGGGCAGGAAGGTGAGGAGATAGGCGCCGATGCTGCCGGCCCCGAGCAGCACCAGACCCGTGACTGCGCCCAGGCCGGGCCAGCGCTCGGAATGGCCCCGCCGCGCGACAAGGAACGCGATGCCGGCAAAGGCGACGTAAGGCGCGGCAGTCCACTTCGCGCCGGCTGCCAGCCCGAGCAACACGCTTCCCGCGAGCCAGCGTCGCCGCGCCTGTCCCTCCTCGCCGCGCATCGCCCAGAGCAGCACGGCCGTCCCGCACACGACCAGGGCCGCCATGAACCCGTCCAGCATGGCGATCCGCGCCTGAACGAAGACGGTGAAGTTCAGCAGCACCATCAACGCGCCGAGCGTTGCCGTCCGCAGCCGGTCGTACATCAGCCACAGGATCGCGAACGCTCCCATCACCGTCGCCGTGCCGGCCAGCGTCGACAGCGCCCGCCACCCAACCGGATTGTCGCCGAACAGCATCATGCCGAGCGCGATCAGCTCCTTGCCCAGCATGGGATGTTCGACGTTGCGCGGCTCGGCGAGCGCCAGCAGCGTGCGCGCTGCCGGCACGTAATGAACCTCATCGAAGACGAGCAGGTGCGGCACGGCAAGCTGCCAGCTGAACAGCGCCTGGGCGAAAATCCCGATCAGAAGCGCGACGAAACGGGGGTGATCGAGCTTGAACGGCACGCCGTCCTTTTCCCTGGACGCCGCCTTTCTTGCAAGCGCCGGCCGAGACGGGCAAAGCGGCAATCATGAAGCGCAAGACGGGTCAGGACCGCTCGATCACCCAGAACTGGCGTCCGGCGACGCGTGCCATTCGCGGCGGCACCGCCCGCTCGGAATGGGGCGAAACGTCGGAGGCGCTGTTTCTGACATCGGGCTATAGCTATGACTGCGCCGGGGATGCCGCAGCTCGGTTTGCTGGCGAGCAGGCCGGCATGACCTATTCGCGGCTCCAGAATCCGACGACTGAGATGCTGGAGGAGCGGATCGCCCTGCTGGAGGGCGCTGAGGCGTGCCGCACCATGGCGAGCGGCATGGCCGCGATGACTGCGGCGCTGCTCTGCCAGCTTCAGGCCGGCGACCATGTCGTGGCAGGGCGCGCCGCGTTCGGCTCCTGCCGCTGGCTGACCGACACGCTGCTGCCGAAATTCGGGATCGCCAGCACGATCGTGGACGCGCGCGACCCGCAGCAGTTCATCGACGCGGCGCGCGACCATACGAAGCTGTTCTTCTTCGAAACGCCCGCCAATCCGACCATGGACGTGGTGGACCTGCGCGCGGTGTGCGCCATCGCGCGAGAGCGGGGCATTCGGACAGTGGTCGACAACGCGTTCGCGACTCCGGCGCTGCAACGGCCGATGGAGTTCGGCGCCGATATCACCGCTTATTCGGCGACCAAGATGATGGACGGGCAGGGACGCGTCATGGCCGGCGCGGTGTGCGGCTCGGCGGCGTTCATCAATGACGAGCTGCTGCCCTTTACCCGCAACACCGGCCCGACATTGGCGCCGTTCAACGCCTGGGTGGTGATGAAGGGGCTGGAAACGCTGGATCTGCGGATTCGGCATCAGTCGACGAGCGCGCTGACCGTTGCCGGTTTTCTGGAAGGGCGCGTGCCGCGGGTCAATTATCCCGGCCTGCCCAGCCACTCCCAGCACGCGCTGGCCATGAGCCAGATGGACGCCGCCGGCCCGATCTTCTCCCTGGAAGTAGCGGGGCGCGAGCAGGCCCATGCTCTGCTCGACGCGCTGGAGCTGATCGATATCTCGAACAATATCGGCGACTCGCGGTCACTGATGACCCATCCGGCCTCCACCACCCATGCCGGCCTGTCGGCGGAAACCCGGGCGGCGATGGGCGTCGGCGAGGGTATGCTGCGCCTGAATGTCGGGCTGGAGGACGTCGCCGATCTGCTGGACGACCTCGGCCAGGCGCTGGACAGGGTCGGCCTGTGACGGAGGTCGGCCGGTGATCGAGGCGAGGCCGTGAAGGCGTTCTTCCCTCACGCGGCGACGACGCGCGGCGTCACGGTGCGGGTGTCGGTCAGCTACCTGCCCGAACAGTCGGAGCCGCAGCGTGGCCGCTGGTTCTGGGCCTATCACATCCGCATCGAGAATGGCGGTGACCGCACCGTCCAGCTACTGACCCGCCACTGGATCATCACCGACGGGCGCGGAGCGCGACACACGGTGGAGGGCGAAGGCGTGGTGGGCGAACAGCCCTTGATCGAGCCCGGCGCCAGCTACGATTATGTGTCCGGCTGTCCATTGGGAACGTCCTCGGGTGCGATGCACGGCAATTACCGCATGGTCGGGGAGGATGGCATCAGTTTCGACGTGGATATTCCGGATTTCCCGTTGATCGCACCGGCGGTGATGCAGTGAAGCGGACGCATCTTCCCCTGAATGGCCTGCGCGTGCTCGACGCGGCGGCGCGTCACCTGTCTTTCACCCGGGCGGCTGACGAGCTGGCGGTGACCCCGGCGGCGGTCGGGCAGCAGATCCGCGCACTGGAGGACACGCTGGGCGTAGTCCTGTTTCGGCGTACCACCCGTGGCCTGGAGCTGACGGCGGAGGGCGAGGCTGGGCTCGCGCCGCTGCGCGACGGCTTTCTCCAGTTCGAGGACGCGGTGCGGGCGATGCAGGCCGGGCAGTCGTCCAAATCGCTGACGATCGCGGCGCCTCGGGATGTGACCGAGAAGTGGCTGATGCCCCGGCTGGCGACAGTGGCCAAGGCGGACCCGGAGCTGCGCTTCGTGCTGGTCGCGGCCGACGACGCGATGGACTTCACCGAGGCCAATCTGGATTTGGCCATTCGCTGGGGCAGCGGTCCCGGCGAACATCAGGGCGAAGCGCTTGAATCCGAGGGGCTGGTCACCGTGGCCGCGTCGTCCGGGGTAGTGGAGGCGCTGATCGCCTGGCCGGGCGGGCCGGACGATATCTCGGCGGCGACCCTGCGCGTCGCGGATGCGGGGCTCGCCATCGATGCGGCGGCGGCCGGGCTGGGCCGGGCCACCGTGCCCGAGCTGCTGGCGGCCGGCGACCTGGCCGCGGGCAGGATCACGACCCTGGGCCCGCCGCAATCGGCGTCCGAGGGCTATTGGCTGGTCGCTCCGCTGCCGCAATGGCGACAGAAGAAGGTGCGGCTGCTGGTGGACGCGCTGACGAGCTGATCCCTGGCGGCTCAGCGGTCGGCGACCAGCGCCAGGGCGCGGGACATGAGGGTCAGGAACGCCGGCTCGCTGGTCGCGCCATCGGGGCGGTGCCAGGCACCGGCAAGTGCGAACCACTGTCCCGATCGGGTCCTAACCAGGAAGTTGAGGGTCAGCACGCCGGGCTCCGCTCCTCCCTTGAAGCCGATATAGGCGAAGCGGGCCGCGTCGGCCGAGGTGGTACCGGGGTTGATTGCCAGCATTGCGCGTGCCGTTTCGCCCCTCGACAGGCGCAATCGGTCGAGCAGCCGTGCCGTCGCGCGGGGCGTTGCGAACCATTCCACCGTGTCCGTCGCGACTGGCCCGTCCGCGAAGATGCCGGTCGCGAGCGGCGTGACGTCGAAGCGGGCCTTGTCGCGCGCCAGCAGCGCCGCGCGACCGGCCGGCGCCATGGTTTGCCACCGGCGACGCAGGGCCGGATCACCCTTGATGACGAATGCCTCGCGCGTGGTCAGGACCGGGCTCGACAGACCGGTCGACCCGGCAAGCTCGTTCAGCGCCGGACGGCCCAGCGCGCGCATCAGCGTGTCGGTCGCCGTATTGTCGCTGATTGAGATCATCAGGGTCGCGAGCGTCTGAAGCGTAACCGGCGCGCCCGTCGGCCAGGACTGGAGGATGCCGGACGGCAGCGAGGGCGGTCCGGCGGGCACCACGTCCGCCCAGCGGCGCTTGCCGGCGTTCACCTGTCGCACCGCCTCCGCGAGCACCCACAGCTTGAACGCGGAACCTAGCGGCATCTCCTTGTCGCCGCCCACCTCCAGCACTGGGCGGGGCTGGCCGGTGCCGAGCGCATACAGCCCCACCGCCGCCGTGCCGGGCAGCGCGCGGATGGCAGCCTCAAGGTCGGCGGGCCGATCCGTGGCGAGACGCTGGCCGGTGATCCGCAAGCCGGTGATGAGGTGCGGCTCGGCCGGATCGACAGTCACCTCCATCGTCGCGCTGCCGCGTTGATAGGCGATGGTCACCGACGCCTGCCATCGGCCCGGCATGGCGATGGCGTCGATGCGAAGTGGCTGGCCGATCGTTCCGGCGAGATCGGCGGCTATCGATCGAAAGCGGTCCAGCGGAACCTGCGCCCGGAAATCGGGGCCGAACAGCCGGTCGTATCCGCCGGTGCCTTGCAGGAACGCAAGCAGGTCGTCGGCACGGGCGTGCACGGACGGATCGGCCTGGATAATGGCCGCTGGCCGTGGCGGCGCCTGCGCGCCGGCCGGCGCTGCCGCGAGTAGCAGCGTGGCGGCCAGCGCGCGCTTCATCAGCTTTTCAGCTTCCACCCGCGCCGGAGGAGGGTGTAGCAGAGGACGGCGAGACCCGCGTCGATCGCCAGGATCAACACGCTGCCCAGCAGCACCGGCGAATCGGCGGTGCCGAGAAAGCCGTAGCGGAAGCCGGAGATGATGTAGAAGAACGGGTTGGCATGGCTGAACGCGCGAAAGGCGGGGGCCAGCCGGTCGACCGAGTAGAAGGTGCCCGACAGCAGCGACAGCGGCGCGATGACGAAATTGGTCACGGCCGCCGCATGGTCGAACTTCTCCGCCCAGATGGAGGTCAGCACCCCCAGCAGCGACAGGAACATCGCGCCCAGAAAACCGAACCACAGCACCGCGATCGGGTAGGTCGGGGTGACATGCACGCCCGGCCACAGCGCCATGGCCAGCCAGCAGATAAAGCCGACGATGAAGGCGCGCGTCATTGCCCCGCCGATCAGCGCGGCCAGCAACTCGCCGGTGGACAGCGGCGGCTGGAGATAGTCGACGATCGTCCCCTGGATCTTGCCGACCAGCAGAGAGAAGCTGGCATTGGCAAAGGCCGGGCCCATCATTCCCTGGCTGATGATCAGGCCCGGCGCGATGAAATCGGCAAAGGGCAGGTCGATGCCACCGACATGCACCGGACGCTTCGCGCCGGTCGCGATGGTGAATACGACCAGGAACAGGAGGGTGGTGATGGCCGGCGCCCAGATCGTCTGGAGGTGGACCTTGAAGAAACGGCGGACCTCCTTGATATAGAGGGTCCTCAGGCCGCCCCAGTTGATCGCCCGTATCACGGGCTCGCCGGGTGCGTGTCTGATTGCCGAACCAGTTTGACCGATTGGGGGCTGGCTGCTCATGGGTGGAGCGGGTAACCGTTGCCGACGCTGCCCGCAACGGCCTCCGATCAATAAAGGAACTTTGCATGTCCTGGACCGACGAGCGGATCGATACGCTCAAGACGATGTGGGAGGCGGGGCAGACCGCCAGCCAGATCGCCGACGCGCTGGGCGGGGTCAGCCGCAATGCGGTGATCGGCAAGGCGCATCGGCTGGGCCTTCAGTCGCGTCCGTCGCCCGTTCGCCCCAACGAGCCCGAAGCGACCAAGGTGGAACCCGTTACCGCGGCGCCTGTTCCCGAGCCGTCCGCGCCCGAGCCGGAAATTGAGGAAGAGGACGACACGGATGACGTCCCGTTCGACACCGCGCCCGCTCGCGAAGCGGCCGCGCCTCGCGCGTCCGTGCCCGCACCCGCCGAAC
>CAKTFL010000056.1 GCA_934555855.1 uncultured Sphingomonas sp.
CCGCGGCGTAGCCCAGACCCGCACTTTCCAGTGTCCCGTTCGCCCGATCGAAATTGTCGGAGAAGGTCGAGACACCTTCCAGCACATTAAGAGTGACCGTGACCGGCGCGGACACGTTGCCGAACGGATCGGTGCAGACCACGTTCGCGGAATAGACGTGGTCGCCGTCAGCATCGTCGGGCGTGGCGAAGGATTTGGTGCCGTCTCCCGCAAAGCGGACGCTATACACGCCCGAGGCGGAGCCGATCTCAAGCTTCGCAGCGTCGGGGCCGCCCGCAAGTGACCATTTCACAAGCCCCTTATCAGCCTTCAGCACCAGCGCGGCTTTCTGACCTTCCGGCACGGAACCGGCAGTAGCGGACGTGATCACGGGCTTGGTCGTTTCTGGCAGGACAGGGCCGTTTCGCAGCGCCTCCGGCTTGAGAGGCAAGGTGGACTTGCCGGCATCAGGCCCAGCGATCGTGTTTGCCGCGAGGAAGGCTGGATCGAAGCCGGTCAGCGTCACATCGACCCGGAAGGTGAAATAATTCCCCGTCAGCCGATCGTAATTGACGAACCAGAGCGGCGACTTCCATGTGTCGTTATCGCTCCAGCAGCCGTTCCGATCGACGAGCTGCGCGCCCGTCATGTTGCGGTATTGATCGCCGGGATGCCCGTCGTGAAGCGTATAGAGCGACAGGCCTGTCTCCGGGTTCTGCTGATCGCCAAGGCGGCGCGCGCCGACACCGTCGACAATCGCACCCCTCACGACCACCGCGCCCCGTGCACTGGGGGTGGTGGTCAGCGTAGAACCGGCGGCGTTGAGCGCGAAATACGGCTTGGCCGTTCCCGGCGCCGGCTCGACGCCGCCCAGGCCGAGCGGCGTGGCCGGGACGGCGACGGGCAGATCGATCGTGCTGTCGAGCACCCGCCAGTCGCGCACCTTCGCTGTAAATCCGCCGGCTGGGGTGCCGTTCTGGATGTTGGTCCACGGCCCCATGGCGCCATATGCGGGGTGGGCTTGGGCAGTGGTGTAGAGCGTGGTCGACAAAATGCCGCTCGGGACCTTGTTGGTGACGCTCACCATCTCGACGTCGATCAGGTGGCCCTCGTAATTGATGAGATTGCCCGTGTCCTCCACGCCGCTCGTGAAGTTCTCGATGCGGCCGTTCGCAAATATGAAGTGCCAGCTGACGGGGCCGAGCTTTGCGCCGGAGTCACCGTTGATCCACATGAAGTCGTAAAAGGCATAGGTGTTCGTGTAGTTGATGACGTTGAACGGGACCTTGGTCCCGATGCAGTCGAAGCCGCGAGAGATCATCGGCGTGTTGTCGGAGCGGTCGGTAAACTGGCGATGCGATACCGCCAGGCCCCAATTGCAATCGAAGCAGGCATTGTCGTCGAAGTCGGGAATCTGTGCCTGCTCGATGCCGTAGGTCTCAAGGTCCGTCGTGAAATCGATACCTGCATAGCTCAGCTGGCCGCCCCCCTGGGTAAGCGGATCGCGAAGCCGGAGTGAGTTGCTGTCGGGGATACGCTTGAGCGGCGTGGTGCTTTGCTGGAGGAACATCCAGCCCACATTGCAGCCGCCCGCAATATTGCCCTGCTGAAGGATCTGGCGCGCCTGGTTCTCGAATGCCACGCCGGCATGGCCGTTGTGGCTCTCCCACAGCTCGTCGCGGTTGAACCAGTCAATGCCATAGCCGTCACCCCGACCCCCCGTGGCGGTGTTGGCGATCCACTGGCCGATCTCATTGCCGTTCTCAGTGACGAACGCCGCGCCGCGGAAATAGTCGACCGCGCAGTTGTGGAAGGCGGCACGGCAATTGTGGTGAGTGACGACCCATCCCGGCTGGGGCTTGCCGACCGTCAGCATCCCGGAGGCGGTGGCGTCGACGTAGCGCAGCTTGCCGTCGACCATTTTCATGAAGCGCGGTGCCCAGCCGGTCAGCCCCTCGAAAACAACCTGCCGCCGGCCGAAGTACGCGCCGGTTCCATGGCAGTGCCAGGCATAGCGACCCCTCACGTTATTGGGATCAGTGATTACCGCGCCCCCGCTAGTCGCGCGCGCGGTATAGGGAGCTTGGGAGCTTCCCTTGACTGCCGGCGCGACCAGCGTCGGGTCGGTGTCCGTGCGGGCCATGTGCAGTGCCTCGGCCCAGCGCGCCTGCACGTCGTCCGAGAACATGAACATCGTGTGCCCGCGCTTCTGCCGATCTGTCATGCTGGCCGAACGGAAGCGGATCGAGCGGGTCAGATTGGTGATCGGCACCTTCCGATCGCGCACCTTGCCGTTCTTCAGGGTGCGCGTGTAGCGATTGTGAGCGTAGGACAGCGGCGCGAGGGTGATCGTTTCGCCAGAGATCGCGACGATGACGCGCTGCTCGTCACGGCTGCGCTTGAAGCCGAGCGAGCCGTATTCGGTGTTGGTGGTGACGCGGTATGTGTCCTGCACCGGGCCATAGAAGCTCGCCGGTCCCGTATAGGTCGGATCGGCAGCGTCGGCACCGCTGGCCTCAGTGCCCACCACCACGATGACGTCCCCGACCCGCCAGGCAGACGTCGACAGACCCTCGACCGTGAAGGTGACAGCACCAGCTGCGAGTGAGGCGGCTGCGAACAGGCGATCGGCCTTTTCCTGGCCGTGGATCCGCACCGGACCCATGGTCATCAGGCCGAGACGGGTGGTCGCGAGCGGCGCCTCCTGCGGAATGAACAGGAAGTCGACGCGCGGCTTGCCGGGGGTGGAGCTGTCGGCGATCGGCGCCGTGCTGTCACCGCAGATGAAGGTGCCATGCACCATGATGGTGTCGCTGGTGACCTTGATGTCGACGCCCGGCGGGGGCGCGATGCGGAGCGTACCCGCCCCGCTGACATGCCAGTCCTTGAAATTGGCGTCCGACGAGATCGTGATCGTGAAACCGGCGCTGTTGATGACCGCGGTGCCGACCTGAACGTCGCCGTCCAGCTCGGTCGTGATCGTCTGCGGATTGTAGAGGTGGGGGACGGTGCCCGTGTTCCAGACGGTCGGGTCGGCAAAGTCGCCGCTCTTGATTGCGGTATGGGTGAACGGCCCCATATGCGGGTGCATGTTCGGATCGACAGAGTCGGCCGCGACGTAATCGGGGTAGGATTGGGGCACAAAGGCCATGCGCGCGCCGGATGCTTGTGCGATTTCGAGAACCGTCCCGCTAGGCGTCGGCGCAGGAGTGGGGGTGGGGGCCGGAGCAGGAGCCGGGGTGGGAGTGCCTTGGCGAACCGCCCCCCTCAACCGATCTCTAAGGCGGTTGAGACCGTTCGGGTACATGCTCATCGGTTACCACTCCCGAGCGTAAACGGGGGTCGCTGCGGCCGAACACACGATCGATACGGCGCCGGTTCCGACATGGGTGTCGGGCGTCTCATAAAGGGAGCCGGCGGGAATTAGCAGGCTGTGGAAGTCGGCGGACGCCGTCGCCTGGCCGTTGATGTAGCAGCTGGCCGAGGCCGACTGGACCTGGACCGAGAACCCCCGGCGAGCGGCATTGGCGGGAATCAGGATGATCGCGCTGGTCCCGACCGACGCGCCGCGATCGGCCGCCGGGCTCCTCACGACCGTCTCCACGGGCAGGCGGGCGCAAACCTCATAAGCCTGTGCCGCCGCGTTCCAGCACATGAGCTTGCGCGGGGCGGGGTTCTGGTCGGTCTCGTTCTTGCCGGGGCTGAACAAACGCTGCGCGGCAGCGGGGGAGGCCAGCGCCACCGGCGCAGCGATGGCGAGAATGGCGGTCATCGCCCAGCCGAAGATCTTCTTCACGGTGTCTGCTCCTGATCGGGACATGGCCGCGATCCGGCGGACCGCGCGTCGATCAGGTGCTATCGAAGCCTGACAGAGACCGGGCCGAGCGGCTGTTGTCAGGCGCGGAGCGACAACAGCGGCGCGTTGCCGGGAGGGAACCGGCCGGGGAGCGGGGCCGCGCGGGTTGCACCCCGCGACGACGACGAGCTGAGGGCTCGCCATGACCGAATTGGCCGATCCGGCCACCCCGCACCCGCGCAACGGGCGGGGACAATGGAGCCTGTCCTCATGAAATCGTCAAGCGCCGCAATCGCGGCCAAGCCGCCTGCCGCCTATCTGGGCGGGAAGCGCAACCTAGCCCGGCGCCTGTGTGAGCTAATCGAGACCGTTCCCCACCGCGCCTATATCGAGCCGTTCGTCGGCATGGGCGGGGTGTTCCTGCGCCGCTCCCGCCCCGCGCCGGTGGAGGTCATCAACGACCTGTCCGGCGACGTCGCCAATCTGTTTCGGATCGTGCGCCGCCATTACGAGCCGCTGGTCGAAGAGATGACTTGGCTGCTCGCGGGCCGGGCCGAGTTCGCTCGGCAGATGCGCGTCGACCCAAGCACGCTGACCGACATCGAGCGGGCGGCGCGCTTTCTCTACCTGCAACGGCTGGCGTTCGGCGGTCGCGTGGCTGGGCGTACCTTTGGCGTGCGGAAAGACCAGTCCTCGCGCATCCAGCTCAGCCAGCTTCGCGCCGAACTGAAGGCGTTGCACCGGCGGCTTGAGCCGGTGACGATCGAGCAGCTGCCCTATGCGGACGTGATCCGCCGATATGACCAGGCGAGGGCGCTGTTCTATCTCGATCCGCCCTATGACGAGACCGCAGGCTATGGCGTCGACTTCGGGCGGGAGGATTATCTGGCGATGGCCGGGCAACTGGCCGGGATCGCCGGAAGCTTCGTGATGTCGATCAACGACACGCCATTCGTCCGCGAGGCATTCGCGGGTTTCCGGATCGATGAGGTTACGACGACCTGGACAGTCGGGATGGCCACAACCGGAGCCGGCCAGAAGGTGACCGAGCTGATCATCAGCAATCGCTCGACTGCATAATCGAAAGCATGGCGGCAGCGTCGGCTTCAGCCGATGCGCCGCTAGACCGACGCTAGAAGAACAAATGCGGAACGTGCTATGAGCCTGCGATCCGAGTCGCAGAGGATGTGCCATGGACATGGACCGCTACCACCCCGAGAAGCCGGCCTTCGGCGCATGGCTGATCGGGCAGAAGGACAAGGGCGGGCTGATCGGCCAGCTCGCCGCCGGCGCCGCTGGGGATCGCCGCTTTCCCAAGCAGGGCGGACCCGACGACGTGCGAAAGCACCTGGTTGCGCTCCAGGCTGACGGTGACATGCACTCGGCACTGGACGATGCCGAGGTCGACTGGCTGGCCTATTGATGGCGGACCGCTGCCGCGTCTGTTCGGCGAATGACCGGGCGGCGCTGATCGAGTATCTGGCCGAGCAGCTGTGGGAGAGCCGTCGTCACGGGACGCTCGACGATTGGCCTTGGCCTGAGGCCGGAGGGTACTGGCAGCGGATCTATCGGCAGGAGGCCGAGACCTTCATCGCGGCTGCGCTGCGGTGATGGCCTTCAAGCGGGTCGAGGACCTGAATGACGCCGGGCGGCATGGCGCCGTGATCGAGGCGCGATGCACACGATGCGGGCGCGTCCGCTACATGGCCCCGTGGTGCCTCGCCCGACCACGCGATCCAGCGAAGAAGCGGGTGCCCGGTAACACGCCGATCTGGCGCGTCGGCCGGGTGCTGCGCTGCCGGGGCGGGCACGGGATCGGTGTCGGCTGCGGGGGTCGCGGGGCTGAGACGCGCGCCGTCCTGCCGGAGTTCCTGCCGCCTGCGCCAGCCGGAGTGCCGCAGATCGCCTGGCTCAACGCTGACGAGGCCGAGCGCCGTCGCCTGATCCGGGCCGCGAGGGGGTAGGGCCGGATCGGATCGAACCGACTAGGCCGACGTCCCCACCTCGACCTGGCGCGCCGCGCTTGCCCCCGCGCCTCGCCTGCCCGCTTCTTATGTCGGTTTCCATGCACCCTGAGCGCTAGACATGCGGTCGGAAGCCGCCCGGCGCCGAGGGAAACGGCACGACTGGGTTCGGGAGGCCAATGCGATTTCATGCGCTGCCTACCGTATCCCGCCTCGCCGAAGTTCTCATTAGGGCTCGGCTCAGCAGGTAGACCCGCCTGCGGGAAAACCCTGACATTGCAGATGCGCCCTCCAAAGCGGAGCTAACCCGTTGAGGCAGCACGAAACTTATGTCGGCTTAATGACCTGACCTAGCCATGATCTGTCGAGTCCAAAAACATGATCCCGTGTGATTTCATCGACTTAGCCAAGCTCGGAAGTCATACCTTAAAGTCATGATATGATCATCACAATATCAGGGTATTTGTCATGCCATAAGCTACTGAAATTGCGACGATGTTATGAATGTCAGGGTTTTCCCGCGCCCTCCCAAAAGCTGGGGGGACCTCGCCCCGCATGGCTACCAGTGAGCGGCAATTCGAAGACGAGGAAGCGGCCCTCGATCGGTTCGGGAATAGTTCGGGACTCTCGGTTCCCTGTGTTCCCGTTTGGGTTCGCTTGGGTCCGTGAAAGGCGGGGGTTGCGTCAGCCGAAAACCACGGTATTCCGCGGGTCTCCCTTGTGGGGGCGCTTAGCTCAGCTGGTAGAGCGGCTCGTTTACACCGAGTAGGTCGGCGGTTCGAACCCGTCAGCGCCCACCATCGCACAAGCGGCGGCGGCTCCATGGCGTTGTCGTTCGTACGCAGCCGGCACTCCCGACCTTCCCGCGCGTTTAACCTCCAGCGAAGGAGGTCTCCTATGCCTGACGACACCGACGACCGGCCCGTCCTGTACGTGCCCGACAGCCCCAACAATCTGGACGCGGTGACCGACGCCGACGACGACAAGCGCTCCGCCAAGGAGCGAGCGCGTGCGAACGATCTGGCCGAGAAGGTCGCGATCGGCGACGAGCTGTCCGGCTATGAGAAGGTGGCAGGTCGGGGCGTGCCGGACGAATAGACGTTTGCGGGACGGGTCTTCCGCCCCGCAATGCGGCCTTATCCTTCACCGTCGCGGGCCAGCGCCTTCAGCCGGTATAGAACGTCGAGCGCATCGCGCGGTGTGAGGGCGTCGACGTCCAGCGCCTCCACTTCGGCGCGAATGGCGTCGCATTGCGCCTCTTCCGCCTGTGTGGCTGCGGCGAACAGGGGCAAATCATCCAGACCCGCGGCAAGCCCGCCCGTCTTCTGGCGCCCTGCCTCCAGCTTGCCGAGCACGGCCTTTGCACGGGCGATGGCGGCGGGCGGCATTCCGGCAAGCTTGGCGACCGCGATGCCGTAGCTGCGATCTGCCGGGCCGTCCGCAAGCTCGTGAAGCAGCACCAACTCCCCCTTCCATTCGCGGGCGCGGACATGGTGGAGCGAGAGTGCGTCGCACCGCTCAGCCAACCGGGTCAGCTCGTGATAATGGGTCGCGAACAGGCAGCGGCAGCGGTTCACCTCATGAATCGCTTCCACGACCGCCCAGGCGATGGCGAGCCCGTCATAGGTGGACGTGCCGCGCCCGACCTCATCGAGGATCACGAAACTCTGCGGGGTCGCCTGCGCCAGGATGGCGGCGGTTTCGACCATCTCGACCATGAAGGTGGAGCGACCCCGCGCAAGATTGTCGGACGCGCCGACGCGGCTGAACAGGCGGTCCACGAGCCCCAGCGTCGCGTTCGCGGCAGGAACATGGCTGCCGGCCTGCGCGAGGACGGCGATCAGCGCGTTCTGGCGGAGGAAGGTGGACTTGCCTCCCATGTTGGGGCCGGTCACCAGCCACAGTCGCTCGCCCGGCGACAGGCGGCAGTCGTTAGCCACGAAGCGTTCGCCCGCCCGCGCTACCGCCGCTTCCACCACGGGGTGACGACCGCCCTCCACCTCGAAACAGGGTTGGTCGGCGAGGCGCGGGCGCGTCCAGCCGCCCTCCGCCGCCCGCTCCGCCAGGGCAGAGGCGACATCGAGCCGGGCAAGCGCGTCGGCGGTGTCGGCGATCGCTTCGCGATGGGCAAGCGCGGCGGCGGTCAATTCCTCCAGATGCGCGGCCTCGGCGGCGAGGGCGTGGGCGCCGGCCTGCGACACGCGGATCGCAACCTCGTGCAGTTCGGGCGTGTTGAAGCGGACCACGCCCGATAGCGTCTGGCGATGGGTAAAGCCCGAATCGGCCTGCATAAGCGGGTCGGCGGCGCGGGCAGGCACCTCGACATGATAGCCCAAGACGCCGTTGTGACGGATCTTGAGCGCGGAAATGCCGGTCTGCGTCTTCAGTTCCGCTTCCAGCGCGGCGATGGCCCGCCGCCCGCCCGCGCCGGTATCGCGCAGGTCGTCTAGCGCCGTGTCATAGCCTGGGGCGATGTAGCCGCCGTCCGCGGCATCGATCGGCGGTTGCGGCACTAGCGCGCGGCGGAGCAGATCGATCAGTGCGCCATGCCCGCGCAGGCGCGGGGCGAGTTGGGCGAGGAGGGCGGGGTTTTCGCCTACCGCTTCCCTTGGGCCACCCACCCCCGTTCGCCCTGATCTTGTCGAAGGGCTGCTCCTTTCTTGCTTCTCAGGAAAAGGAGAAGGCAGGGCTTCGACAGGCTCAGCCCGAGCGGGAGAGGTGGCGAGAGACGCCAGTCGCTCCCCCAGCTGCCACGCGCCATCTAATCCGTCGCGCAGCTGCCCCAGATCGCGCGGGCTGCCCCGTCCCGCCGCCAGCCGCCCCAGCGCGCGGCCGAGATCGGGAAGTGCCCGCAGGGTCGCGCGTAGCCGCTCCCGCGCACCCGCGTCGTCATGGAACCAGCTCACCAGGTCGAGCCGCGCCTCGATCGCACCGCGATCCATCAGCGGCGCACCGACATCGGCGGCAAGCAGGCGCGCGCCCGCGCCCGTCACCGTGCGGTCCACCGCGTCGAGCAGCGAACCCTTGCGGCCGCCGCCCTGCGCCTCGATCAACTCCAGGCTATCGCGCGTGGCCGCGTCGATCGCCATCGCCTGGGCGGCACGCGCGACGGTGGGTGGGCGAAGAAACGGCAGTGCGCCACGTGCGGCATGTTCCAGATAGGCGACGAGCCCGCCGGCGGCCGCCAGTCCCGCCCGGCCGATCTCGCCGAATCCTTCCAGCGTCGCGACCCCATAGAGCCGCTTCAGCCGTTCTTCGCCCGCGCGGCTGTCGAACTCGGCACGCGGCCTGAGCGCGGTCACTCCTTCCGCAAAGGCGGTCGCTTCCGAGGCGATGACCTCGGCCGCGCTCAACCGCGCCAGTTCGGCGCCAAGCGCGTCGGCGCCCGTATCGGTGATCCGAAACAGCCCGGTGGAAATGTCGGCCGCCGCGACCGCCACCTCGCCCCCGGCCTCGCCGATCGCGACGCACCAATTGTCGGCGCGCGAGTCGAGCAGAGCCTCCTCGGTCAGGGTGCCCGCGGTGACGAAGCGGACGATGGCGCGGTTGACCAGCGCCTTCGATCCGCGCGCCTTTCGCGCCGCCTCCGGGCTTTCGGTCTGTTCGGCAATGGCGACACGGTGCCCCGCCTTGATGAGCCGCTGAAGATAGGCGGTGGCGGCATGGACCGGCACGCCGCACATCGGGAT
>CAKTFL010000057.1 GCA_934555855.1 uncultured Sphingomonas sp.
ACTCAAACCCGTCGAGCCCCATCGGGTTGACGTCCATATGCTCCATGCCGGCGTCCTTCGTGAGTTGGTATCCTGTGATACCAAGATGCGCCTTGGCGGAGATGGTGTCAACGGATACGATCGCATCATGCCAGATCGTCTCGTGCTCGACGCGTTCATTCCCTACCGGCTGTCGGTCACGTCGAACCTCGTCAGTGATGCCATCGCCCGTACCTATGAGGCTTTGTTCGGCCTATCGATTCCGGAATGGCGGCTGGTCGCGGTGGTCGCAGAGGAGAAGGGGATTACGCAGCAGGCGATCGGCCAGCGCACGCGCATGGACAAGGTTACGGTCAGCCGCGCCGCGATCGCGCTGGTCGGGCGCGGGCTGATGGAGCGGCGGGGCAATCCGGACGATCGGCGTTCCCACCTGCTGGTCCTGACCGCCGCCGGGCACGACCTGTACGCCGCCGTCGCGCCCAAGGCGATGGAGCTGGAGCGCCGCCTGTTCGCGCCCTTCGCGCCCGAACAGGTGGCGGCGTTCACCGACATGCTGCGCCGGATCGAGGCTGCGGTGCTGGCGCCGGATGCGCCCGCAGCGGCACCGGACCGCGAATAAGGGAGCCGGGAATGCCGCTTTACGCCTTTCATGCAAAACGCCCGCTGGTGCCGCACTCCGCCTGGATCGCGCCGTCGGCGGACGTGATCGGCGAAGCGGTGCTGGGCGAGGGGGTGTCGGTCTGGTTTGGCGCTGTGATCCGCGCCGACAACACGCCGATCGCCGTGGGCGCGCGAACGAACATACAGGAAGGTGCGATGCTCCATTCCGATCCCGGCGCCCCGCTGAGCATTGGCGAGGAATGCACGGTCGGACACCAAGCGATCCTGCACGGCTGCACGATCGGCGCCAATGTGCTCATCGGCATGGGCGCGACCATCCTCAACGGCGCGGTGATCGGCGACGACTGCCTGGTCGGCGCGGGCGCGCTGGTCACGGAGCGGAAAAGCTTTCCGCCCGGGCTCCTGATCGTCGGCAGCCCGGCGCGGGCAGTGCGCGCCCTGGACGAGGCGGAAATTGCGGCGCTCAGGACCTCGGCCGCTGGCTACGCGGCCCGGGCAAGGGACTATGCGGCAGGGCTGACGCGGATCGACTGAGCGTTCGCCTGGAAAGGCGCCACAGCGCGTTTCGCTGCGCCGGCCCGCTCCCCTGCTACGGCATCAGATGGCCTCTCCGACCCGGCGCATCCGTGGCGTGAGCAGGTGGATTGCCGCCAGCGCCAGGAAATAGGCAGCGCCCGCGAGCACGAAAAGCGGCTTGTAGGTGCCCAGCCGCTCCAGCACGTCGCCCGCGTGGAGGGAGAACAGCATACCTCCGACCGCACCCAGCGTTCCCCCGATCCCGATCACCGACCCCACCGCAAAGCGGGGGAACAGGTCCGACGGGATCGAATAGAGATTGGCGGAAAATGCCTGATGCGCCGCCGCCGCGATGCCGATGATCAGCACGCTGACCCACAGATTGCCCACTGAGGTCACGAACATGACCGGCAGCACGAATAGCGCGCAGACGAACATGGTCAGCTTGCGTGCGCGGTTCGGGGTCGCACCCATCGCCAGCATCCGCGACGACAGCCAACCCCCCGCGACGCTGCCGATGTCGGAAATGAGATAGATGGCGCCCAACGCAATAACGGCAGTCGCGGTTTTCCAGCTGGTCAGGTCCAGTCCGTACTGCTTGCCCAGGAACGCCGGCAACCAGAACAGGTAGAACCACCAGATCGGGTCGATGAAGAACTTGCCCAGCGCAAAGGCCCAGGTTTCGCGCAAGGACAGCAGCCTAAGCCAGCTGACCTTCGCCGGCGGGTCGACGGGGTCCTGTTCGATATAGGCGATCTCGGCCGGCGAAACCTGCGTCTTCTGGTGCGGATGGTCGCGAAAGACGATCAGCCAGGCGGCAAGCCAGGCGATGCCCAGCACGCCCGACAGGACGAACGTCATGCGCCAGCCGAACGCCGGCAGCATCAGGTAGATGAGCAGCGGCGCCGCGATCGCGCCGACATTGGATCCGGCGTTGAAGATCCCGATCGCCAGCGCACGCTCGCGGGCGGGAAACCAGTTGGCGACCGCCTTCACCCCGCCGGGAAAGTTGCCGGATTCGCCGATTCCCAGTCCGAACCGGGCCATGGCGAACTGGGTCACGGTGGAGACACCGCCATGCGCGACGTGCGCGATCGTCCAGATCACCACCGCTGCGGCATAGCCGATGCGTGGGCCGAGCACGTCCACTACCTTGCCGAATGCGAGATAGCCGACCGCATAGGCGCACTGGAACCAGAAGACGATCGTGGCATAGTCCGTCTCGGACCATTTCAGTTCGTCCGACAGCAGCGGCTTCAACAGCCCGATCATCTGCCGGTCGACATAGTTGACCGCGGTCGCCGCGAACAGCAGCCCGCAGATCACCCAGCGATACCGGCCTATCGGCCCCGTCGCGGCGTCGGCCGTCGGGCTAACCTCCGGCCTGTTCAGCGTCGCCATCGATCCTCTTCCCCTTGCGCCTGTTTGGCGTCTGATAGTCGGCGGTGATCAGGCCAGGGGCCCGATCGTGCAGGTGACCCGATGGCTGGCGTCGAAACGCGCCTCGATCCGGTCACCGATGAGGACTTGATGGACTCCGGTGACTGCTCCTGTCGAGACCCATTGGCCCGATTGCAGCGGAATTCCGCGTGCCGCCAGATGCTCGGCCAGAAAACATACCGCGCCGAAGGGCCCGTCCAGCATGTCGGCGGCGATCGCCGCGCCGATCACGTCGCCGTTGATACGCAGCTCCACCGGCCAGTGATTGAGGTCGGTTTCCCGCCAGTTCTCGATCGCTGCGCCGACCACCAGGCCGTTATTGTTGCCGAAGTCGGAAATGGTGACGAACGGACCGTCCGCGTTGATGCCGGGATAGGGGGAACTCGCCACCTCGATGCCGATATGCGCCGCATCGACCATGGCGCGGGCGTCGGCGATGGTGAAGCTCGTCCGGTCCGGTTCCGGCGCGGTGCCGATACGAAGCAGGAACTCCGCTTCCGCGGCCGCGAATCCGCCGCGATAGACCGGCATGACGCCGCCATCGTCGCCATGAACCACCTGGTCGGCGAAGATCGGGCCGGCGAGCCGATCGGTGGCGTCCACCGGCGGGTTGATCCGGCCCACCTTCCAGCCCGCCACCGCACCGCCGTGACGCGTCAGCGCCGCATCCTGGATGCGATACGCCTCCGCGAGGCCGCCCGGCCGCTGACCCGGATAGTCGGGCAGCGCGGTTCCTGCCCACCGCGCGGCGACGAAGCACTCGGCGATCATGTCGCCATTATTCTGGTTCGTTTGCACGCCCGTTCGTCCCCTCCCAGGGTATTGTCGCCTGGACGGTGACGTCCATGGAAACCGGTGTCAAGGACAACCCTCGTCATAAGGTCAGGGGCAGCTCGCCGGTCATCGCCCGGGCGGCGGCGTGCTTGACCGCAATGGCAATGGCGGGATCGTTAGCCGTCTCGTGAGGCAGACCGATCCCGGCCTGGACCAACGCATCGACCAGGCTGGCGGCATCGCCGCCGCGCGCCAGCGTCGCCAGCCGCTCGCCCATCGGGTCGATGATCGGCGTACCCGTCCCGGCGCGGCGGACAAGGAATGCCACCCAGGCGCCGAGCGCGCCCACGACATGCGCCGGCAGTCGCCCTGCCGCGCGGTTCGCCGCCAGCGTGTCGCCGAGGCGGTAGGGCAGCTTCTGCGACCCGTCCTGCGCGATCTGGTCCAGTCTGTGGATGATGGCGGGGTTGCGGAACCGACCGAGCACGTCGCCGGCATAGGCGTGGAGGTCGAGTCCGGCGACTGCGGGCAGCATCGGGATGATCTCGTCGCGGATCATCGCCTCGACGAAGCCGGCCAGCGCGGGGTCGTTCATCGCTTCGAACACGCTCTCGTGGCCGCGCAGCAGGCCGAGATAGGCCAGCGTCGAATGGGCGCCGTTCAGGATCCGCAACTTCGCCTTTTCATAGCCTGCGACGTCGCCCGTCACGGTCGCGCCGGCCGCGGCGAGATCGGGGCCGAGCGGCACGCCGACATCCTCGATCACCCATTGTGCGAATGCCTCGCGCTGCACCGCCGCCCGGTCCTCCACAGCGAGCACGGCCGCGACGTCGCCGAGGAATGCCTCGTCGGATGCCGGCGTGATCGAGTCCACCATCGTCGAGGGCACGCGAACCTCGCCCTCGATCCAGTCGGCCAGGCCAGCGTCGCTCGCGCGCGCATAGGCAACCAGCGCGGCATGGAGCTTGGGCCCGTTGGCGGCGAGGTTGTCGCAGGGCATCGGGACGAACGGCCTCAACCCGGCCGAACGGCGCGCCGCCAGCCCTTCCGCGATCCAGCCGACCACGCTGCGCGGCACCTCCGGTTGCCGGAGGTCGTGCACGATATCGGCATGGTCCATGTCCAGCGTGCCGTCAGGCGACAGGCAATAACCCTTTTCGGTTACGGTAGTGGTCACCAGTCCGACCGCGTCGCTCGCGAGTAGAGCGCGGGTTTCGTCCGCCGCGTCCGGCGCCAGGAAGCGGCGGTGCGTGTCGATGATGCGGTGCTCCGGCTCCGCATCGCGAATGGCGAGGGTATACAGCCCGTCCTGCGCCGCCAGCGCTTCGACGGTGCCGCGGCTCCGCATCGAAACCGCCGCGATGCCCCAGCGCGGGTCGCTGTCGAGCACCGTATCGACATACGCGGCCTGATGTGCGCGATGGAACGCGCCTGGGCCGAAATGGACTATCCCGACCGCGTCCGTGCGGTCGTGCCCCGGCCGGCGTACCTGTTCGGGCAGGCCGGCGAGCGTGTCCCTGCCGAGGTTCGGTCGATCGGCCCGGCTCACAGGGTCACCCCACGCTTCCACAGGGCGATCTCCCGTTCGTCGTTCAACTCGGCGCGAGTCGCCTCGCCGCTCGCGATCGCGGTGATCTTGTCCAGCAACTCGGTCTCCATCTGTTCGAAGCCACGGTCCAGCACCTGGCCGGCGTCAAAGTCGATCCAGCGCGGCTTGGCCTCCGCAAGCGCGGTGTTCGACGCGATCTTGATCGTCGGCACCGGAAAGCCGAGCGGCGTGCCGCGGCCGGTGGTGAACAGAATCGCTGTCGCGCCGGCGGCGGCGAGCGCGGTGCAGGACACTGCGTCGTTGCCCGGCGCCTCCAACAGGGTCAGGCCCGTGTCGCGCACGCGGCTGCCATAGCGGATCACGTCAGTCACGGTGGCATGGCCGCCCTTCTGCACGGCGCCCAGCGACTTCTCTTCCAGCGTGGTGATGCCGCCCGCGACATTGCCGGGAGAGGGGTTCTCCGACACCGGCTCGCCATGGTCGATGAAATACTGTTTGAAGCCGTTGACCAGCCCGACGATGCCGTCGAACACCTGCCGATCGGCGGCGCGATCCATCAGCATCTGCTCGGCGCCGAACACTTCGGGGATCTCGGTCAGAATCACGGAGCCGCCGGCATTGGCGACCCGATCGCTCATTCGCCCGACCAGCGGGTTGGCGGTCAGGCCCGACAATCCGTCCGAACCGCCGCACTTCACCCCCAGCACCAGCCTGTCGAGCCCGACACGCGTGCGCGGCACGGAGGCCCCGGCGGCGAGTTCCGCGACCAGCGCGCGCCCTTCCTCAAGCTCGTCGTCCGCCAGCTGCGCCACCAGCGTCCGCACAAAGGGTCGCCGCGCCTCCGGCAGTTCCGCGACCAGCGCGTCGAGCTGATTTTCCTCGCAGCCCAGGCCGACGATCAGCACGCCCCCGGCATTCGGGTGGCAGGCGAGGCTCGCGAGCATGGTCCTGGTGCCGACCAGGTCGTCGCCCAGCTGCGAACAGCCGAACGGATGGGTAAAGGCGTGGACGCCGTCAATATGCGGGGGCAGGTCGGCTTCGGCCGCCCGCGCGATACGCTGGGCGGTGCGCGCGACGCAGCCGACGGTGGGAATGACCCAAATCTCGTTGCGGGTGCCGACTCGGCCGTCCGGGCGGACATAGCCGGCGAAGGTCGCGTACTCCTCATGGGGCTCGGCCCGCGCTGCGCCGCCCTCGAAGCGGTAGGCCAGCGTTCCCGACAGGCCGGTGTGGAGGTTGTCCGAATGCACATGCTCGCCGGCCGAGACCTGGCGGGTCGCGCGGCCGATCGGAAAGCCGTACTTCATTACCGGCTCGCCCGGCGCGATCGGCCGCAACGCCACCTTGTGCCCGCGTGGGGCATCGGTCGCCAGCGCCACGCCCAAGACGTCGTCGCCCGCCTGCGCATCCTCCAGCAGCGTCGCGACATTGTCGTCAGCGCCGATCCGTATCGCCTTCGCCACAGCATCCTCTCAGGGTTTGGTCTATCGCTGGCACTATCTGGACGACACGCCCCCGAACCGCAAGGGCGCGGGCTGGCGGAGGCGCAGCTGCCCGGCTATGCCCGGCCGCAATGAAGCGGAGTGGACAGCCGACCATCAACGACGTGGCGCGCCTGGCGGGCGTGTCCAAGAAGACGGTCAGCCGCGTCATCAACCGCTCGCCGCTGCTGAACGGGGACACGCGCGCCAAGGTGGAGGCGGTGATCGGCGAGATCGGTTACATCCCCAATCCCCAGGCCCGCGCGCTGGCGCTGCGGCGCAATTTCCTGATCGGCCTGGTTCACGACAATCCCAACGCCCAGACGGTGATGAACGTTCAGCAGGGAATGCTGGAAGGGCTGAACGGCACCGAGTTCGAGATGGTGGTGCGCCCGCTCGACCGCGGCTCGGCAACGATGCTGGAGGATCTGCGCCATTTCCTGGAGCGTCAGCGCCTGTTCGGCGTGCTGCTGATGCCGCCGATCAGCGAGAATGACAGCATCGCGGCGCTCTGTCGGGAGATCGGCTGTCGTTATGTCCGCATGGGCTCGGCGACGCTGGACGCGCCGGAACAGATGGTCGCCTCCAACGACCGCGAAGCGGTGCGGGTCGCGATCGACTATCTACTGGAGCAGGGTCATGCCCGCATCGGGCTGATCGCCGGCCCGCACGGCTTCCGATCCGCGCGCGAGCGGCGGCTGGGGTTCGAGGACGCACTGGAGGCGGCCGGGATCGCGCTGCCGCGCAGCTTCATCGCGGACGGCAATTACACATTCGAATCGGGCCTGATCGCCGCCGAGCGGCTGCTGGACCTGATCCCGCGCCCCACCGCGATCTTTTCCTCCAACGACGAGATGGCGGCGGGGGTGATCCATGCCGCCCGCCAGCGCGGGCTGGACATTCCGCGCGACCTGTCGGTGGTCGGCTTCGACGACACGCCGATTGCCGCGCATGTCTGGCCGCCACTGACCACCGTGCGTTGGCCGATCATATCGATGGCCCGGTCCGCGGCCCTGAAGCTTCTGGCGGGGCTTGAAGAGGAGCCGGATCGGGTGGAAGAGCCGTCCCTGTTCCTGTCGACGCTGATCCGTCGCGGCTCTGTCGCGCCGGCGGCGGTATGACGGGTTGCGCGCAAATCTGACACCGGTTACCAGAACCCGGCGCACGCCAAGGGCGGCGGGGAGGAGGATGATAATGGCAAGGCCGCTGATACTCGATCCCGATCGTCTGTTTCCCGCCGACGCGACCACGCGGGCGATCGCCCGCGCCTTGTATGCGGACGTCGCCGGTCTGCCGATCGTCAGCCCCCACGGCCATACCGACCCGCGCTGGTTCGCCGACAATGCGAATTGGACCGATGCGACCAGCCTGCTGCTCGCGCCCGATCATTACCTGTACCGGATGCTGTACAGTCAGGGCATGGACCTGGACGCGCTGGCGATCCCGGACAGGCGTGGCGTTCCCGCTACCGACCCGCGCGCGGCGTGGCGGCTGTTCGCCGATCACTATCACCTGTTCCGCGGCACGCCGTCGCGCCTGTGGCTCGACCATGTCTTTGCCGAGGTGTTCGGGATCGACGTGCGCCTGGATGCCACCACCGCGGACCATTATTACGACGCGATCGGCGCGGCGCTCGCGACGGAGGCGTTTCGCCCGCGCGCGCTGTTCGACCGCTTCCGGCTCGACTTCCTCGCCACCACGGAAGGTGCACAGGACAGCCTGGAGTCTCATCACGCAATCCGTCGGTCGGGCTGGGGCGGGCGCGTGGTCACCACCTATCGTCCAGACGGTGTGATCGACGTCGAGCATGAGGCGTTCCGCCCCGCCATGGCGCGCTTTGCCGAGCTGACGGGCGAGGACGTGTATAGCTGGCAGGGCTATCTTGCCGCGCATCGCAGGCGCCGCGCTGATTTCCGTGCCGCGGGCGCCACCGCGACCGATCACGGCCACCCCACCGCGCGCACCGCGAACCTGTCGGGCACCGAGGCGGAGGCGCTGTTCCGCCGCGTCGCCGGCGAGAATTGGACGACCGAGGACGCCGAGCTGTTCCGCGCGCAGATGCTCACCGAGATGGCGAAGATGAGCGTCGAGGACGGGATGGTCATGCAGATCCACCCCGGCTCCTTCCGCAACCACAATCACGGCCTGTTCGCCAGCCATGGCCGTGACAAGGGCGCCGATATCCCGACGCGCACCGACTATGTGTCCGCGCTGAAGCCGATGCTGGACGTGGTCGGCACCGAACGCGACCTGACGGTGATCCTCTTCACGCTGGACGAGTCGACCTATGCGCGCGAACTGGCGCCGCTTGCCGGCCATTATCCGTGCCTGCGGCTCGGCCCTGCCTGGTGGTTTCACGACTCTCCGGAAGGGATGCGCCGGTTCCGCGAGATGACGACGGAAACGGCCGGCTTCTACAACACGGTCGGTTTCAACGACGACACCCGCGCTTTCCTGTCCATTCCCGCGCGCCACGACGTCGCGCGCCGGGTCGACTGCGCCTTTCTCGCCCGATTGGTCGCGGAAGGGCGAATCGAGGATTGGGAAGCGGCCGACCTCGCCCAGGAGCTGACGAACGGCCTGGTACGCCGCGCCTACAAGCTCGACCAACCCTTATCCGCCTCCAAGGCGGCCTGACTGGAGCGTCCCATGTTCGACCGCACCTATTACGCCACGCATCCCGACATGATGGAGTGTGTGTCCAATGACGAGCTGCGCGACCGCTACCTGATCGGCGGGCTGTTCCGGCCGGGCGAGTGCGTGCTCAACTACACCCATGCCGACCGCTTCGTGATCGGCGGGGTCGAAGTGAGCGAGACGCCGGTGAAGCTGCCCGCCCAGACCGAGCCCGCTTCTGCGGCGGGCCACCCCTTTCTCGAACGGCGAGAGCTGGCGATCGTCAATGTCGGCGGGGTGGAAGGCACCGTCACCGTCGACGGCGAGAGCTTCACGCTCGGCAACAAGGACTGCCTGTAC
>CAKTFL010000058.1 GCA_934555855.1 uncultured Sphingomonas sp.
TCTTCGCCGCCAGGATGGCGAAGCGCGCATCTGGTGCTTCCTGAAGCTCCATCTTCACCAGCATCGTCTCTCCCGCCACCTTGACGCAGAGATCAGGCGCGGAGCAGTCCTGCTGGGCGAGCAGCCCTATCAGCCTGCACAGCAAACCCGCACTCGCTTCCGCAACGATTTCGAACCGCACGGCCGGGCTCAAGCGGCTTGTCCTTCGGCGTGCGAGCGGAGCGCGGTGACGCGAGACCGAGACGGCGCATCCGCGGCGCGGTGCGGCGCCGATCCTCGCCGGTCCGCATGGTCCAGCACCTCGGCACGCCACCGGCCGGCTGCCTCGATCCACAGCTTCGCCGCTTCCGCCGGCCATCCCGGATGTTGCGCCGCCGCGTCGATGATTTCGCCTGCGTTCACGCCCTCATCGGGTGCGTAGAGGATGCCGCGGTCGGCCAGCCGGTCGGCGTCCTCCGACGTTGCCGGAACGTTGTTGGCGCCGCCGCACACCATGCGAGCACCCAGTCGCCCGACGGCGTCACGGTCGGGCACGCCGCCTATCGCGGGACCGCGCCGGGTCGAGTGCAGCACGATGGCTCCGTCCGAACCGGTTTCGCAGGCTTGGAGGATGTGCACGCTCGCGGGCGGTGCGGCGGCGTTGTTGAGGGCATCGACCATGAACCTGCTCCTGCGGTAGCCGGGAGGTTTTTGCATGGTGGGGCGGGAAGATGTCGCCTAAGTCGATGGCGACGCCGCCGATCCGGCACGATCCTTCCCAAGAACCGGCAAAAGGAGAACAGCTTTGCCGCAGATGCTCGACACGTTCGAACGGAAGATCCTGCAGGTGCTGCAAGAGGATGCCAGCATGCCGACCGCGCGTCTGGGCGAGATGGTCGGCCTGTCGAGCTCGCCCTGCTGGCGCCGCGTCGACCGGTTGGAAAAGGACGGGATCATCACCCGGCGCGTTGCGCTGGTCGATCGGCAGAAGGTCGGCCTCAACGCCCACATCTTCGCCCAGGTGAAGCTCAACGCCCATGGCCGCGCCAATCTCGACGAGTTCGCCGCCGCCATTCAGTCCTTCCCCGAAGTGCTTGAAGCCTATGTGCTGATGGGGGTGTTCGACTTCATGCTTCGGATCGTCGCGGCCGACATCGACGCGTATGAACGCTTCTTCTTCTCCAGGCTGTCGAAGCTGCCCGGCATTCAGGAGATCAACTCGACGGTCGCGCTGTCGCAGGTGAAGGCGACCACGGCGCTGCCGATACCCTGAGCTGGCTCAGCGGACCTTCGCGCGTTCCGCCGCGCCGATCACCCGCAGAATGTTGCCGCCCCACATCTTGGCGAGGTCCGCGTCCCCATAGCCGGCCTGGCGGAGCCGTTCGGTCACCTTGGGCAGCGCCGAGCTATCCTCGATCCCCGGCAGCCCGCCGCCGCCATCCCAATCCGCGCCGAAGCAGACATGATCGACCCCGGCGACCTGGATCACGTGCAGCACCATCGCCATGTAGCGTTCGAAATCGGCTTCGCCCCATAGCGGCGCGCCGGCGTCCAGCGCCCGCCACTTGCGGGCATGATCGGCCTGCTGGGCAGGGGTCATCGTGTCGAGACGCTCGTACTGGGTGAAAAGCGCTTCGCGCTCGGCGCCCAGTTCCATGTCGGACAGGAAGATCGTGCTGACGCACATCGCCCCACCCTTCGCCGCCAGCTTGCGGATGCGGGCGTCGTCCAGGTTGCGGGGATGATCATGCGCCCAGCGCCCGCTCGAATGCGACAGCAGCAGCGGCGTGCTGGACAATTCCAGCATCTGATCGAACGCCGCGTCGGAGGCATGACTCGCATCGATCGCGATACCCAGCCGGTTCATCTCCCGGACCCAACTGCGCCCCAGGGGAGAGAGACCGTTCCACTTCGGCTTGTCACCAGAGGAGTCGGCGAACTGGTTGTTGGCGCCATGCACCGGCCCGGCCAGCCGCACCCCACGATCGTAGAACTCACCGAGCAGCGAGAGGTCCTCGCCGAGCGGGTAGCTGTTCTCCATGCTCTTGAAGGCGATCAGCTTGCCCGCGGCGTTCAGCCCGGCGGCATCCTGCGCGGTCAGCGCCCGGCCGATCCGGCCGGGGAACCTGGCAAGCGTGGCGTCGATCAGGTTCGAGCGGCCACGGGCAAAGGCGAGCGCGTCGGCATAGCCCCTGGCGGTGAGCGGCCCCTGCTCGGTATAGATCGCGAAGAAACCGCCATCCAGCGCGCCCGCCTCCATCCGCTCCATGTCGACCTGCACCAGATCGGTGGCGGGATCGTGATGCCCGCTAAAGCTCCAGCCCGGCCGCGCGAAGTGCAGCGGCGTGTCGAGATGCGTGTCGAGCACCAGGAAATCGGCGTGCGTGCGCGTGCCCTGCTGCGCGGTGGTGGCGCAGCCGCCCAGAAGCAGCGCGGTGCATAAGGTCAGGCGCTTGGTCACTTGCTGGTCTCCGTCACCGGCCGCAGGTTGAGATCGCGATAAGCGTAGCTGAAACCGGCGATCGGGCGCTCCGCTTTCATCGCCACCCGCGCCACCTTGCCGTCGGCGTCGAGCGCAAAGGTCACATAGGCCGGCCCGATGCTCGGGTCGTCGAACCGCGCCGGCCAGTCCTGATCGGGTACGCCGGGATCATGGTCGGCGAGCGCGAGCAGCGGCACGGCAAGCAGGTGGCGCAGGGTCATGCGGCGGCTTGCTTGGCAGGCTCAGGAGAACGCCGCAGCAGCCGCGCCAGTCCGATCGTGAGCAGCGGCAGTACGAACACGGCGAGGAACAGATAGGCCAGCACCCGATACCCGCTGGCGATCAGCGCGATCAGTCCGACCCGCTCGGCCACGAACATGCAGACCAGCAGCAGCGTGCCCGCGATCGCCGCACGCGCACCGGCGCGCAGCTCGGCTCCGCGGCGGTGGCGCAGCACGCCCGCGACCCGCTCGTTGATGGCATGCACCGCACCCGTGCCGCTTTCGAGCAGCGCGGCGAAGATCATCGTCTGGAACAGCAGGTGGAACATCGGCGCATTCAGCTGGCGCAGCAGGAAGTCCGAGGGCAGCGTTTCCGCGCCGATCTCGGGATAGAAGGCGACCATGCACGTGAAGAACAGGATCGCCGGCGCCATCGCCAGCGGCCCTGCCACGACCCCGGCGATCACGGCGTCGCGGGTGCCGGTCAGGTGACGCAGCACCGGCAGGATCACCACCGCGCCGATGATGTTGTAGCTGGCATAGGTCAGCCCGCCCGACGCCCAGCCATCCCACGGCGCCGGCGTCGCGAAGCCGGCGGCGATCCGGTCGCCGAAGCGCGACAGGCCCAGCACCAGGAACAGCGCGTACACGCCGTAGAGCAGGAACGAGACGTATTTGAAGACGCCCTCCACCGCCGCGTTGCCCAGCGACACCGTGGCGAGGATCCCGCCCGCCAGCAGCAGCGCGCCGACGAAGCTCGGCCAGCCGAACATCGCCGCGCCGATCGCGCCTGCACTCGCGCCGAACACCGCCAGGATCAGGATGACGAACAGCAGATAGGCGATTTCGAACGCGATCCAGGCAGGCCCCAGCAGATCGGCGAAGAAGCTGCGATAGTCGAGCGCCCCCACCATCCGCGCATAGGCAAAGGTCACCGCAGCGATCACGCTCCACAACAGCATCGCCAGCAGCATGCCGGCAAGCCCGCCCCAGGGTCCGGCGGGAAGAAAATACTCGGCCAGCTCGCGCCCGGTCGCATAGCCGCCGCCGATGATGACGGCCTTCATCGCGAAGCCGGGCAGCAGGAAGCGCTGGAACCAGCTCGATCCTGCCGCCGTGCCGCTCATGCCAGGCAGCTCGCGACCAGCGCATCGAAGGCCGGCCCGCCGCGGATCGGATCGGCAACCGGCAACCCCAGCCGGTCGCTTTCCCGCGCCATCACCGCCTGCGCCTCCACCTCGTCCAGTGCCGAGGTGTTGAAGCTGAAACCGCCGCAGCGGATGTCGGGATTGGTGCGCCGGCCGAGCGCGAGGGTCAGGTCGATGATCTCCTCGACCGTCGCGACTTGATATCCTGCCGTGCCGAGCATGTCGGTGCGGCCGGGTTCATGGCACACCACGAAGACGTCGGGCTGGCTGCCGTGCAGCAGGCCGAGCGACACCGCGGCATAGGCGGGGTGCGCCAGCGATCCCTGCCCTTCGATCACGTCCCAATGGTCCGGCCCGGCATCGGGCGACAGCATTTCCGCGGCCCCCGCCTCGAAATCGGAGACCACTGCGTCCATCGGCATGCCACCCCCGGCGATCATGATGCCGGTCTGGCCGGTGGCGCGGTAGTCGGCGTCGACGCCGCGTGCCACGAAGGCACGCGCCAGTGCCAGCGCGGTGTATTTCTTGCCGAGCGCGCAGTCGGTGCCGACGGTCAGCAACCGCTTGCCGCTACGCTTGCGTCCCGTCGCTACCGGGATGTCGGCGGGCGGAACGCGGATGTCGATCAGCCGGCGGCCGAGGCGTTGTGCCGCGTCCCGCACCTCCGGGATGTCGGCGATCCGCATGTGCATGCCCGCGACGATATCCAGCCCCGCTTCCAGAGCCTCGACCAGCGACGCGCGCCAGCTCGGCGGGATCACGCCGCCCGAATTGGCGACGCCGATCACCAGCGCGCGCGCGCCGGCGGCACCGGCTTGCGCAGGGGTCATCGCCGGCAGCCCGGTGGTGACCCTCGCTCCGGGAAGCGCAAGCTCGCCGACGCATTTCTCGGGGGCCCAGTCGCGCAGGCCCAGCGCGGTCTTGGCGAACCCGCGCTCGGCAACGTCGCCCAGGAACAACAGATAGGGTTGCGGCAGGTGCATCGACCCGCTGGTTGCGGAGCTCATGACAGCGCTCAGAAGCCGGCGCCGAGCGTCACGCCCAGCGTGCGCGGCCGGATCGGCGATGCGGAAACCAGCGTGCCCGGCCGGGTGCCGAACCCGCCCGCGCTGGTGATGCCGCGCGAATTGCCGAGGTTCTTGGCGAATGCCGTCACGTTGAACGCGCCAAAGCGCGCGCCCGCGCGCAGGTCCATCGTCGCATAACCGTCGATCGGCAGCCGCCGCCCGAACTCGGTCCGGTAGGCGTCGTCAAAATCGGCCTCCTGGTCGCTGACCAGCCGGACGTTGCCGCCGACGAATGCCGTGGCAGCGTTCCCCACGCGCCATTCGTAATCGGCGGACAGGTTGGCAGCCCATTCAGGCGCATAGGGCAAGCGGTCGCCGGCAAAGCCGCCGTTGCCTTCGGGCAGGTCGTCACGCAGCGTCGCGTCGTTGTAGGCGACGTTCATCACGATATCGAAGCCGCGGGTCGGGCGCAGCGTGGCGGTGACCTCCGCGCCCTGGCTGCGCGCGGAATCGCCGTTGCCGTCGGCACCGATCGGGCCGACCGCGGTCTGATAAACCACCAGCACCTGGATGTTCTTCCAGTCGAGATAATAGAGCGACGCATCAAGCGCGAAGCTGCGGTCTTCGGTTTCGCCGCGGATACCGGCTTCGTAGCTGATCAGCGTGTCCGCTTCGAAGAAGCCGGGGAAGCTGTCGCCCGCGCCCGGCGGCACGACGTTCGGGCCGCCGGGGCGATAGCCCTTGGCGACGCGCGCATAGATCGAGGCATGGTCGCTCAATTCGAAGCGCGGCGACACCGACCAGGTGAACACGTCCTCCGACGATCGGCCGTTGGTGATCTCCGGCCCGACCGCGCCGCCCGACAGCGGCAACAGCGATCCGTCCAGCAGCTGGCGGGTGCGCTGCTCGTTATGGCTGTAGCGGGCGCCCGCGGTGATGTCGAAGCGCGGACCCAGATGCAGCGTCGCGCTGCCGAACCCGGCATATTCGCGATACACCGAGTCGAGCTCGGCGCGCAGGAAGTCGGGGAACGTGGCGTCGGCGCCCTCCGGGCCGAGCGGCAGCGTCAGCGACGGGTCCAGCGCCTCGCCGGTATCGAGCGCGAAGGGCAGATAGCGCTGGAAGATGCTGCCTTCCTCCCGCGTGTAATAGCCGCCGACCAGCCATTCGAACGTGGTGCTGGACGGCGAGGCGAGGCGAACCTCCTGGGTGAACTTCCTGGAGGAAACCCGCGCCGGCAAGGTGATGCCGCGCGGCCCCGGCGTCCCGACGTCGCCGTAGAACGCATCCCCGATCCCGGCCAGCTCGTAGCTGGCATCGGTGGCTTCCTTCTGCACCGTCTCGCTATAGCTTGTCGCCGATATGATCGAGGCGAACCCCAGGTCCCAGTCGATCGTGCCGTTGTAGTTGCGATAGTCGACGTCGTTCTGGTCCGGATAATATTGCGTGCGGACCAGGCGATCGCCCGTGGAGGCGCCGGTCGCCGGATCAATGCCGGTGGGTTCCAGCGTCACCGGATCGGCGTCATAGGCCGCGCGCGCGTCGGCGCGGATGCCTTGCGCCAATGCCGTCAACCGCACCGAGAAGCGGTCGCTCGGCTCGATCAGCAACGAGACACGGCCGCCGAAGCTGGTCGCGTCGTTGGCGTTCTCGCGGTCGATGCCTACCGTGTCGATAAAGCCGCCCTGCTCGCGGTAGAAGCCGCTCACCCGCAGCGCGGCGATGCCGCCCAGCGGCACGTTGACCACGCCATTGGCGTTCCAGCCCATGTCCCCGCCGGTGACGGTCTCGACGCCCGCCTGTGCGCGCCCCTCGAACTCGCCCATGCGGGGGGCCACGGTGATGAAGCGGACGACACCGCCAAGCGAGTTCGCGCCGTACAGGGTTCCCTGCGGCCCGCGGAGCACCTCGACCCGCTCGAGGTCGAACGGGTCGATGTCGCCGGCCAGCACCGCGTTGTTGCTCTGGCCGGTGCTCGCGCCGAACGGGGTCTCGTCGATATAGATCGCAGTGGTCGGGCTGGCGCCGCCGGTATTGATGCCACGCAGCACCACCCGGGTCTCGCCGGGGTTGCCCTGTTGCAGGCTCAGGCCGGGCACAAGCGCGGCATAGTCGACGAAGCTGTTGGCTTGCTGGCGCTCCAGCCGCTCGGCGCTCACCACCGAGATCGACTGCGGGATTTCCTGCAGCGTCTGTTCGCGCTTCTGCGCGGTCACGACGATCTCTTCGTCCGGCGCGACTTCCTGCGCCTGCGCGACACCGGCGGGCATGAGCGCGCCGGCGGCGGACAGGGCGAGCAGCGTGCGTGCGGACAGGTTGAAGCGATGCATCGTAACTCTCCCCGTGAGTTCCTGGTGATCGCCGAGCGCCGCAGCCATGATCCTGACGCGATAACGCTGTTCTGGCCGGCGCAGTTTTCTGATCAGGATGCTATTATCCTGATCGAATATGAGTCAATCCATATTGCGATCGTGTTGCAAAGTTGCGCTGTGATGCCCCCACACCGCCGGCGGACAGTGGATCAATCCATCCTCATATCGGATGCCGGGCTGCCGATCGGCGGCAAGGAAGGTGGGACCATCGAGGTCAACGACGTCGCAAAGCTGGCCCAGCAGAAACGCCGGCGCCATCGCCAGGCTCGATCCGACCATGTTGCCGACCATCACATCCAGGCCAAGCGTGCGCGCCCGCCGGGCTATTTCCACCGCTTCGGTGAGCCCGCCGCATTTATCCAGCTTGATGTTGACCGTGTCGAACCGCCCAACCAGCCCGTCGAGATCGTCGAGCGCCAGCGCGCTTTCATCCGCCGCGATCGGGATCGGAGAGTCGAACCCGTCGAGATCGGCCTCCCGCCCGCGGGCGAGTGGCTGCTCCAGCAACGCGACGCCGCAGTCGACGAGAACGTCGAGCAGCGGCTCGAGCTCTCCGATCCCGAAGCCCTGATTGGCATCCACGCCGATCCAGCAATCCGGCCGCGCCGCCGCGACCGCCCGCACCCGGGCGGAGTCGAGGTCCAGATCGCCGGTCAGCTTCAGCTTGAGCGCACGAGCATCGGCATAGGCACGCGCCGCCTGCGCCATCGCACCTGGATCGTCCGCGCCCAGCGTAAAGGTCGTGAGCAGCGGCTTGGGCTCGGGAAGCCCGGCCAGCTTCCACACCGGCGCATCGGCCTGCTTCGCCTCGAGTTCCCACCAGGCACAGTCAAGGGCGTTGCGTGCGCCACCGGGGGGCAGCGCCTGCTGGAGCTGCGCGCGGGTCATGCCGTCCTGCAAGCCCTCGCGCACCGTTTCCAATGCCGCCATCATCGCATCGGCGCCATCGTCCAGATAATAAACGCCGCTCGCTTCTCCCCGCCCGGTGTGGAGGCCGTCCGACAGGGCGACCACCACCACCGGCGACTCGGTGAAAACGTGACCGGCGATCCGGAACGGCTTGGCGAAGGGCAGCCGTTCCACCGCCACGTCCAGCGACAGGCGCATCACCATCGGCTCAGAACTCGGTGCCGAAGGAGATCAGCTTGTAGACCAGCGCCGTCCACAGGATGAAGAAGGCGCCGAGCACGAGCAGCACGCTCCACAACTTCGCGAACCAGCCGCGCTTGCTGCGCCACACCAGCCAGGCCTGCCACAGCGCGAGGCCGAGCAATCCGAAGAACGCCAGCGTGCCCGCCACTTGCAGCAACAGGATCAGCCAGTCGGTGGTGCCATGGCTTTCGAAATCCTCGAGTCCCGTGATGATCATCGCCCAGCCGACCAGCACCGCCAGCGCCAGCCAGGCGAAGCCGCGTACGGCGCGATGCGTGCGCAGCGCCTCGCCTTGCAGCGCGAGCGACACCCGGTAGCGTCGGCGTGCCACCCAGCCGACCGGCCAGGCCAGCGCGGTCAGCAGGACGACGGCGATGCCCAACAACAGCACGGGCATCAGCCAGGCGGCGTCGAGCGCTGCGGGCGTGGGATACCACACCATGAACGGCGAGACTTCGCCGAAGCTCCAGCGCGCGATCTTGCCATCGACCAGCTGCGCGGCGAGCCGCTCATGACCATAGGCGTCCTGCCACACGAAAGGTTCGACTTCGATCAGCTTGCGCGGGGCACCGCCGGGGCTGGTCAGCGCCGGAACGACCGGACGGCCTTCGGCGTCCAGGCTCACCTGCGTGTCGCCGATCAGGCCGATGACCTTGGCGAAGTTCGAATCGATCCGCCGGCTGTTGGTCCAAGTGCCGACCAGCAGCTTGGCATGTTCCTTGGCGGTGGGCAGTTCGACCGGCGGCTTGTTCTCCGCGGGCAGGTAGCGGTCGGCGAACTGCTCGAACAGCGATCCGCGCAGCACGCGGGTGACGCCATCCTTGCCGTCGCTGTTCATCGAGATGTAGAGCCCGACGTTGTCCTGCGGAAAGATCCACAGATCGCTGTGGAAATAGACGGTGTCGCCGCCATGCGCGATCGCGCGGTGGCCGTTGATCCGCTGTTCGTAGAAGCCCAGCGCCATCGTGTTGA
>CAKTFL010000059.1 GCA_934555855.1 uncultured Sphingomonas sp.
GCTGGCGCTCGCCTGGGTGCTGGCACAGGGCGAGGACATCGTGCCGATCCCCGGCACCAAGCGGCGGATGTATCTGGACGACAATCTGGGCGCGGTGGACGTGACCTTGTCCGCCGAGGACCTGGCGCGGATCGATCGCGTACTGCCACCCGGCGCGGCGACGGGGACGCGCTATGCCGAGGCGGGGATGAAGGCGCTGAACGGGTAACGCGTCTCCGCGAGCCCTGAGCTCGTCGAAGCCTGTCCTGAGCTTCTACAAGCTCGGTGCGAACGGGGGGAGGGCGGTTCAGCCCTACAGCCTGTCCTGCGTGCGGGTCTCGAAATCGCCCGCGTCGTGGCGCTCGTGCAGCTGGCTGGCCGGATCGCCGGTCACCCGGTTCACCATCCGGCCGCGCTGCACCGCCGGGCGGGCGGCAAGCTGTTTCGTCCAGCGTTGCAGGTTGTGGTAATCGTCGACCTGAAGGAACTGGCTCGCGCCATAGATCTCGCCCTGGGCAAGCTGGCCGTACCAGGGCCAGATCGCCATGTCGGCGATCGTGTAATCCGGCCCCGAGATGAACTCGCTCGTCGCCAGCCGGCGGTCGAGCACGTCCAGCTGCCGCTTCGTCTCCATCGCATAGCGGTTGATCGCATATTCGATCTTTTCGGGCGCATATGCGTAGAAATGGCCGAAGCCGCCGCCGACGAACGGCGCGCTGCCCATTTGCCAGAACAGCCAGGACAGGCACTCGGCGCGTGCGGGGCCGCTTTCGGGGAGGAAAGCACCGAACTTTTCGGCGAGATAGACCAGGATCGCACCCGATTCGAACACCCGGACCGGCTCGGCGCCGCTGCGGTCGACCAGCGCCGGGATCTTGGAATTGGGGTTTGCCTCTACAAAGCCGCTGCCGAACTGGTCGCCTTCCGAAATCCGGATCAGCCAGCCGTCATATTCGGCTTGCCGATTGCCGGCCGCCAGCAGCTCCTCCAGCAGGATCGTGACCTTGACCCCATTGGGCGTGCCCATCGAGTAGAGCTGGAACGGATGCTGCCCGACGGGAAGCGGCTTGTCGTGAGTCGGCCCGGCGATCGGGCGGTTGATGCTGGCGAAGCGCCCGCCGCTTTCCTTATCCCAAGTCCAGATCGCAGGGGGCGTATAGGCGTCGTTGCTCATCGTCGGACTCCGTTGAAGAGGGTGCATCGCCGGAGTAGAGTCGTGAGCCGGTGACCACCCGTCGCGGCCCGGCCGAACCTCAGTCCAGCCGGCGTGCCAGCTCCTTGTTGAAGCGCAGCGCGACGAGCGTGGCGATCGAGCCCGACAGCAGATAGGCGCCTGCGGCGATCAGGCCGAAATGCTGCGCGAGCAGCAGGGCGGCGAGCGGCGCGAAGCCGGCGCCGAACAGCCACGCCAGGTCGGACGTGATCGCCGCGCCGGTATAGCGCGCCCCCTTCGGGAAGTTGCTCGCGACCGCGCCGGAGGACTGGCCGAACGACAGGCCCAGCAGCACGAAACCGACGATCATGAAGATCGTCTCGCCCGTCTGGCCGCCGTTGAGCAGCAAGGGTGCGAAGCCGGAGAACACGGCGATCGCCGCGGCGGTGTAGCCCAGCAGCGAGCGCCGGCCGACCCGGTCGGCGAGCAGGCCCGAGGCGATGATCGCGAACACCCCCACCACCGCGCCGACCATCTCGATCATCAGGAAGCCGGTCACGCTTTCGCGGGTGAACAGCGCCACCCAGGACAGGGGAAACACGGTGACCATGTGGAACAGGGCGAAGCTGGCGAGGGGGGCAAAGGCACCGATCACGATGTTGCGCCATTGCGCGTGCAGCGTGGCGGTGACGCGCGACGGGGTCAGCTCGCGGGTCTCGAACAGCTTGGTATATTCGGGCGTCACCACGATGCGGAGCCTCGCGAACAGGGCGACGACGTTGATCGCGAAGGCCACGAAGAACGGGTAGCGCCATCCCCATGCGATGAAGTCGTTGGACGCCAGCGTGCCAAGGAAGAAGGCGAACAGGCCGCTCGCGAGCAGCAGGCCGAGCGGCGCGCCGAGCTGCGGCACCATTGCCCACCAGCCCCGCCGGTTCGGTGGCGCGTTGAGCGCGAGCAGCGACGCGAGGCCGTCCCACGCGCCGCCCCAGGCCAGGCCCTGAAGGGTGCGGGCGATGGCGAGCAGCACCACAGACGCCATGCCGACCTCACCATAGCTGGGCAGGAAGGCCATCGCGACGGTGGAGGTGCCGAGCAGGAACAGGGCTGCGGTCAGCTTCGTGCCGCGCCCGTGTCGCCGGTCCACCTCCATGAAGATCCGCGTGCCGATCGGCCTGGCGACGAAGGCCAGCGCGAAGATCGCGAATGACATCACCGTCCCGGTGAACCGGTCGAGATATGGAAAGACCAGCGCCGGAAACACGATCACCGACGCCAGGGCGTAGACGAAGAAGTCGAAAAATTCGGACGTGCGCCCGATGACTACGCCGATGGCGATTTCGCCGGGGTGCACGTCATGGTCACCGCGCGTGTTCACGTTGCGGGCACCACGCTCCAGCGGCGCGGAATGGGCGGCGGCGGCCTCAGCCATGGTCTGCTTTCATAATGATCGAACGTTTGGGTCGGCCCTGTAGGTCCGGGCGAGGATCAGGGGGATAGGACAAATTGTCCTATTTCGCAGGTGCACAACGACGCCTAGCTCGCGCCCGTGATGTTCCGTCCAATCCGTTTTGCGCCGATTCTGGCGCTTCCGCTGCTCGCCGGCTGCGACTCCGTCGTCATGAACCCCGCCGGCGACGTCGCGCGCCAGCAGGCGAACCTGATCCTATGGTCCACCGGCCTGATGCTGCTGATCATCGTGCCGGTGATGGTGCTGATCGTGCTGTTCGCGTGGAAGTACCGGGCTAGCAACAAGGATGCGGACTACCGCCCGGACTGGGACCATTCGACCGCGCTGGAGCTGATCATCTGGTCGGCGCCGCTGCTGATCATCATCGCGCTGGGCGCGCTGACCTGGGTTTCCACCCACACGCTTGACCCGTATCGCCCGCTCGGCCGCATCGCGCCGGGACGCCCGGTCGCGGCGGAGGCTCGCCCGCTGGAGGTGCAGGTGGTCTCGCTCGACTGGAAATGGCTGTTCATCTATCCCGAACAGGGGATCGCGACCGTCAACGAGCTGGTGCTGCCCGCCAACCGTCAGGTCCGCTTCCGCCTGACCTCGTCGTCGGTGATGAACGCCTTCTACGTGCCCGCGATGGCCGGGATGGTCTATACGATGCCGGGCATGGAGATGAAGCTTCACGCGGTGCTCAACCGGCCGGGGCGGTTTGAGGGCATGAGCGCCAACTATTCGGGTGCCGGCTTCTCCTACATGAATTTCCCGACGCTTTCGATGGACGACACCGGCTTCGATCGCTGGGTCGCGGGCGTCAAGGATGGCGGCCGGCAGCTGCGCGCGGCCGAATATCTCCAGCTCGAAAAGCCGAGCGAGCGAGTGCCCGCCATGCACTTCGGTGCGGTGGAGCCCGGCCTGTTCGATCGCGTCGTCCAGATGTGCGTCCGGCCGGGCCAGCCCTGCATGGGCGCGACAATGGCGCATGACGCCCAGCACCAGGGCAGCCACCCGCCCGTCAACAATCGCGCTCCCCGGCCCGGCGAGCCTAAGGGCGCGCTGCTGAAGGCGCCGGAGGAGAAGGGTACGAGCCCCCATCTGAGCGCGCCGCGCGGCGAGCCCAAAGGCACGGCCGAGCCCGGTGACGAGAGCAACCGCAACATGAGCCGCCTGGAGCTGCCGGTCCTGCCCGGCACCGCTGCGACCGCCCAAGGCTGAGATAGCGAACAATGTCCGATACTCTTCTGAAGACCATCTTCGGGCGGCTTACGCTCGAAAGTTTCCCCATTCACGAGCCGATCCTGGTCGGCACGTTCGCCATGGTCGCGCTCGGCGGGGCAGTGCTTCTCGGCGCGCTGACCTATTTCAAGCTGTGGGCCTATCTGTGGAAGGAGTGGTTCACCAGCGTCGACCACAAGCGCATCGGCATCATGTACATGGTGCTGGGCATCGTCATGCTGCTGCGCGGCTTTGCCGACGCGCTGATGATGCGCGCGCAGCAGGCGATGGCGTTCGGCGGCAACGAAGGTTTTCTGCCCGCCCATCACTATGACCAGGTGTTCACGGCGCATGGCGTCATCATGATCTTCTTCGTGGCGATGCCGTTCGTCACGGGGCTGATGAACTTCGTGGTGCCGTTGCAGATCGGCGCGCGCGACGTCAGCTTTCCGTTCCTGAACAATTTCAGCTTCTGGATGACCACCGCGGGCGCGATCATCGTCATGGTCAGCCTTTTCGTGGGCGAGTTCGCCCGCACCGGCTGGCTCGCCATGGCACCGCTGTCGGGGCTGGACTATTCGCCGGACGTCGGCGTCGACTATTATATCTGGGGCCTGCAGATCGCGGGCGTCGGAACCCTGTTGTCGGGCGTCAACCTGATCGCGACCATCGTGAAGATGCGCGCGCCGGGCATGAACCTGATGAAGATGCCGATCTTCACATGGGCGGCGCTGGTCACCAACGTGCTGATCGTCGCGGCCTTCCCGGTGCTGACCGCCGTGCTCGCGCTGCTCAGCCTCGACCGCTATGTCGGCACCCACTTCTTCACGAACACCGCCGGCGGCAACCCGATGATGTACGTGAACATGATCTGGATCTGGGGCCATCCCGAGGTCTACATTCTCGTCCTCCCGGCGTTCGGGGTCTTCTCCGAAGTGGTGTCGACCTTCTCCGGCAAGCGCCTGTTCGGCTATACGTCGATGATCTACGCGCTGATCGTGATCTGCATCCTCGCCTATCTGGTCTGGCTGCACCACTTCTTCACCATGGGCTCGGGCGCGGGCGTGAACAGCTTCTTCGGCATCACGACCATGATCATCTCGATCCCGACGGGTGCGAAGATCTTCAACTGGCTGTTCACCATGTACAAGGGCCGCATCCGCTTCGAGCTGCCGATGATGTGGTCGATCGCCTTTATGCTCACCTTCGTGATCGGCGGCATGACGGGCGTGCTGCTGGCGGTGCCGCCGGCCGACTTCGTCCTCCACAACTCGCTGTTCCTGGTGGCGCACTTCCACAACGTCATCATCGGCGGCGTGCTATTCGGGATGTTCGCGGGCATCAACTACTGGTGGCCCAAGGCGTTCGGCTTCAAGCTGGACCCGAAATGGGGCACGGTCAGCTTCTGGTGCTGGGTGGTCGGCTTCTGGGTCGCGTTCACGCCGCTCTACATACTCGGCCTGATGGGCGTGACGCGGCGCCTGCGTCACTTCGACGATCCTTCGCTCCAGATCTGGTTCGTGATCGCCGCGATCGGCGCGCTGATCGTCGCGGCCGGCATCGGCGCCTTCCTGATGCAGATGTATGTCAGCATCCGGGATCGCGAGCGGCTGCGCGACGTCACCGGCGACCCGTGGGGCGGGCGCACGCTGGAGTGGGCGACCTCCTCGCCGCCGCCGGCGTACAATTTCGCCTTCACGCCGGTCATCCACGACCTTGACGCGTGGTATGACATGAAGAACCGCAATGCGGGCCGCCCGACCGAAGGCTTCCGCGACATCCACATGCCCCGGAACACGGGCGCGGGCGCCATCCTGGCCGGCCTGTCGATGGTCATCGGCCTGGCGATGATCTGGTACATCTGGTGGCTGGCGGCGCTGAGCTTCGTCGCGCTGCTGGTCGTCGCGATCGGCCACACCTTCAACTACGACCGGGACTTCCACATCCCGGCGGAAGAGGTGATCCGGACCGAGGGCGAGCGCACCCGTCAACTCGCGGCGGCGGGGATCTGAATCATGGCCGTTTCCACTACCGACATCACCCCGCCGGGCGCCGAGGCGCCGTCCTTCTGGGATCTCGATCCGCACGAGCATCCGCCGGGCGCCAGCACCATGCTCGGCTTCTGGCTTTACCTGATGAGCGACTGCCTGATCTTCGCCATGCTGTTCGCGGCATGGGGAGTTTACGGCAGCAGCTATGCGGGCGGCCCGACGCCCAAGGACCTGTTCGACCTGAAGCTGGTTGCGGTGAACACCGCCATGCTGCTGTTCTCCTCGATCACCTATGGCTTCGCGATGATCGCCAGCGACGAGCGCAAGGCCGGGGCGGTGCAGGCCTGGCTGGCGGCGACCGGCCTGTTCGGCGCGGCGTTCCTCGCCATCGAGCTGTTCGAGTTCTCGCACCTGATCCATGAAGGGGCGGGGCCGGATCGGTCGGCGTTCCTGTCGTCCTTCTTCACCCTGGTCGGCACGCACGGGCTCCACGTCACCTTTGGCCTGATCTGGCTGGTGACGCTGATGGTCCAGGTCGCGCGCGGGGGCTTGGTGCCGGCGAACCTGCGCCGGCTTCAGTGCCTGTCGCTGTTCTGGCACTTTCTGGACGTGATCTGGATCGGCGTGTTCACCTTTGTCTACCTTCTGGGAGTGCTGCGATGAGCGCGGATCCTCATCACGCGGCTGATGGTCATGGCCATGACCATGCCCATGACGCGCACGCCCATGGCTCGCGCCGCGGCTACCTGACGGGCTTCGTCCTGTCGGTCCTGCTGACCGCGATCCCGTTCGGGCTCGTGATGGGCGGCTGGATCGCCAACGTCCAGCTGGTGGTCGGCATCTGCATGGCGCTGGCGCTGGTGCAGATCGTTGTGCACATGATCTACTTCCTGCACATGAACAGCCAGTCCGAAGAGGGCTGGACGTTGATGGCGCTGATCTTCACGGTCATCATCGTCGTGATCGCGCTGACGGGGTCGCTGTGGGTCATGTATCACATGAACGCCAACATGATGCCGGACATGGCCGGAGGCATGTAGTCGTGCGCGCGCGCCGGCTTGCCGGCGCAGCGCTGGCGATCGTTCTGATCGCGCTGCTGACCGGGCTGGGCATCTGGCAGCTCGAACGGCTGGCGTGGAAACGGGCGCTGATCGCCCAGGTCGAGCAGCGGCTGTCCGCCCCGCCCGTGGCGGCACCGGGCCCTGCGCGTTGGGCCAGCATCGGTCCGTCCGACGCGTACAGCCGGGTGCGCGTCAGCGGTCGCTATCGGGCAGGTCAGGATATTCTCGTCCAGGCGGTCACCGACCTTGGCGGCGGATACTGGTTGCTGACTCCGATCGAGACCGCATCCGGCTGGTCCGTGCTGGTCAATCGCGGCTTCGTGCCGACCGACGCGCGCAAGGCGCTGTCCCGGACGCCCGCCGAGCCCGTCACCGTTACCGGGTTGCTGCGTGTCACCGAGCCGGGTGGCGGGTTCCTGCGCCACAACGATCCGGCGACGGATCGCTGGTATTCGCGCGACGTCGCCGCGATCGCGGCCCGGCACGGCATCGCGACTGCCGCTCCCTATTTCATCGACGCCGACCGCAGCGGCGCGGGTTGGCCGCGCGGCGGCATGACGGTGGTCCGCTTCCCGAACAATCACCTGGTCTATGCCCTGACCTGGTTCGCGCTCGCCGGCCTGTTCGCCTTTCTGCTGCTCCGCGCGGTCAGGAAGGGCGGGGAGGGATGAGCCGGCGCCCCGCCCCCGACGAGGCCACCGACCGCAACCTGTTGCTGCTGGCGCAGCTGCGATGGCTGGCGGTCGCGGGTCAGCTGGCGACGATCCTGGCGGCGATGCTGCTGCTCCGGATCTCGCTGCCGATCGTGCCGATGCTGGCGACGCTGGGGGTGCTGGCGCTGGTCAACCTCGTCGCGCTGAGGGCACGGCGATACTGGGCGATCAGCGGCACCGCGCTGCTCGCGACGCTGCTGGTCGACGTGGCGTGCCTGACCGTTCAGCTGTACCTCAGCGGTGGTGCGGCCAACCCGTTCGTGTCGCTCTACCTGCTCCAGGTAGTGCTGGGCGCGGTGCTGCTGGAGGCGTGGGCGAGCTGGCTGCTGGTGGCGGTCACCAGCGCCGCCTTCGCCGGACTCGCCGTGTTCGCCCGTCCGCTGGCGCTGCCGGAAGGGCTGCACAACGCGCTGTCGCCGCCCTTCGTCTTCGCATCCTGGTTCAACTACACGCTGGCGGCCGTGCTGCTGGTGATGTTCGTGACCCGCATCGCCCGCAACCTGCACGACCGCGATGCGCGGCTGGGCGCGCTGAGGGAAAGGGCGGCCGAGGAGGAACAGATCGTCCGCATGGGACTTCTGGCGAGTGGCGCGGCGCATGAGCTCGGCACGCCGCTGGCGTCGCTGTCGGTGGCCCTGGGCGACTGGCGCGCGGACCCCGCCATTCGGGCGGTGCCCGCCTTGGCCGAGGAGGTGGCCGACATGCAGGCCGAGGTCGCGCGGTGCAAGGAGATCGTCGCCGGTATCCTGTTCGCGGCAGGCGCCGTCACCGGGGAGGCGCCGGGGCGGACCACCGTGCGCCGCCTGGTCGACGACATCGTCACGACCGCGATCGCCCGCGAGCGGATCGCCGTCGCCGACCAGACCGGCCGCGACCTGCCGATCGTGGTCGACCGCGCGCTCGGCCAGTCGCTGCTCAACCTGCTCGACAATGCGGCGGAGGCAGGCGCGGGGCACATCTCGGTCGCCATCGCGCTCGAGGGCGAGGACCTGTTGATAGCGGTGGCGGACGACGGGCGGGGCTTCCCGCCCGACATGCTCGATCGCGTCGGCCAGCCTTATCTCAGCACGAAGGGCAGGCGCGGCGCCGGGCTGGGGCTGTTCCTAGCCAGCAACGTGCTGCGGACGCTGGGCGGCGCGCTGGACGCGCGCAATCGTCCGCGGGGCGGGGCGGAGGTCGAACTTCGCTTGCCGCTTGCCGCGCTCGCGCTGGCGGAGGACGAAGCGTGAGTGACCGGCGCCTGCTGATCGTCGAGGACGATGCGGTACTCGCCAGGACGCTGGCGCGATCGTTCGAGCGGCGCGGCTATGGCGTGGAGGTGCTGAACGACCCCGACCGGCTGGAGACGACTGCCGCCGATTTCCACCCGACCCATGCCGTGATCGACCTTCGACTGGGAGGCGCGTCCGGGCTTTCCTGTATCGAGCGGCTGCATGGGCTCGACCCCGAGACGCTGATCGTGGTGCTGACCGGCTTCGCCAGCATCGCCACAGCGGTCGAGGCGATCAAGCTGGGCGCGACCAACTACCTGACCAAGCCCGCCAATACCGACGATATCGAGGCGGCGTTCGCAGCCCGCACCGGCAAGGCGGACGTGGACCTGTCCACCCGCCCGACCAACATCCGGACGGTGGAATGGGAGCATATCCACCAGACGCTGGTGGAAACCGGCTTCAACATTTCGGAGGCAGCGCGCCGGTTGGGGATGCATCGCCGGACAC
>CAKTFL010000060.1 GCA_934555855.1 uncultured Sphingomonas sp.
GCCGGGGCCCAAGTTCGACTACAAGCTGCGCTGGATGGAGCGGCTGGCGGCGCTGGCGCGCGAACTGCTGATCGCGGAGGTGCCGGCGGTGCTGGCGGGCGATTACAACGTCATCGCGAATGACGACGACACCTTCTCCGTCCGGGCAATTGCCGAGGATGCACTGATGCAGCCCGAAAGCCGCGAGGGGTATCGCCGGCTGCTGGCGGACGGCTGGACTGACGCCCTTCGCACACGCCATCCTGCGGGCGGGGTATGGACCTTTTGGGACTATCAGGCGGGCGCGTGGCAGCGCGATGCGGGGTTTCGCATCGACCATCTGCTGCTCAGCCCACAAGCGGCGGACCGACTGGTCGAGGCGGGTGTCGACAAGGAATATCGCGGCCGCGAAAGGGCGAGCGACCATGCCCCGACGTGGGTGACCTTGCGCTGATTGCGTAAGTGCGATGCATCCCGGAAGGCGCGGCGGAGTTGTGCGATCGGACGGCGTGAAAAGGGATGCAGGCATGACGTGGCGGATCAGGATTGCGGCAGGATCGGCTGCGGTCATGCTGGCTCCGGCCACGCCCGCGCTTGCTCAGGACGAGCTTCACTTCTGCCCGAATCGCCCCAGCCTCGGCGCGTCGGCCTGCGTCACCGATCCGGGTCACGTTCAGGTCGAAATCTCCGTGCTCGACTGGCAGCGCGACGATCGCAGCGACAGCCGGGAGGACCAGCTGCTCGCCGCCGACCTGCTCGCGAGAATCGGCGTGTCGAAGAGCACCGAGGTGCAGCTGGAATGGACCACCGTCGGCCGCGTCCGGGAGCGTGACAAGGCGACCGGCACGATCGCCTCGGCCGCGCGGGTCGGGGACCTCCGGCTGGCGGTGCGGCAGAACCTCCGCAACCCCGACGGGCATGGCCTTTCGTTCGGGGTCGAGCCGTTCGTGATGCTGCCGGTCGGGCGGAAGCCGGTCGGCGGCGGCGATTGGGGGGCAGGCGCGATGATCCCGGTGACCTATGACCTGACGGACGCGCTCAACCTCGCCTTTACCGGCCAGGTCGCGGGGCTGGCCGACGAGGACGGCAATGGCCGCCATCTGAATTACAGCGGCATCGTCGGGCTCGGTTACGAGCTGTCGAAGAAGGTGACGCTGGTCAGCGAGATTTCGGTGGAGCGCGACGACGATCCCGAGGGCGGAGAGACCCACCTCGTCGCGGCGGAATCGATCGCCTGGCAGCCTTATCAGCACGTCCAGGTCGATCTGCTCGCCGCGGTCGGGTTGAATCGCGAAACTCCCGACCTGCGGCTGGCGCTAGGCGGTGCTTTCCTGTTTTGACGCCGGCTTTCGGCGGCCCCGGCTAAGGGTTGGCGTGCGCTCCGCAGGGACGGCGTGCTAAGTGATTGAAAGCGCGTCGACGGGTGTCTGGCACGACTGATGCAATCGTTCAGGCGAGCGGCGAGGGGCTGCTCGGTTCTGAGGAGGTTGCCATGAAAACCCTGATTTCGATCGCCGCTCTCTCCCTGGTCTCGGCCACGCCTGTGCTGGCTGCCGACCCGCTGCCCGCACCTCGCGCGACGCCGGCGACCGAAGATGCAGCGCCGACAACCACCGCGACGCCGGCCGCGAAGCGGACCCGCTATTGCATCGTCCAGGACCGGCCGACCGGAACACACCTGATCAGGAAGACCTGCAACACGCGTGAGAACTGGCTGAAGCAGGGTTTCGACCCGCTCAACCCGACGGCGGAGTGATCGGCGGCGCCGCGGCACCCTTCCCGAACGCCAAACGGGAAGGGGCCGGAGCAGGGCGTGTCACAGGTCGCGGGTGTAGACCTGATAGACCTTGTTGACCCGGCTTTCGATCGTGGTCGCGATCGACCGCATCCCCTGATTGTCGTCCAGCACCCAGCCGATCTCGCCCCGGCTCGCGCCGTAGTTCTTGACCGACGCGCGGCGGATATATTCGATCATCATGAAGGCGAGCTGGCTCGCCAGCCGCGACGCCTGAAACTCCTTGCGGACGCCCATCAGTGGCACGCGCATCGTCCGCACCTTGGGCGCGCGCAGCCACAGCAGCAGCTTGGCCCAGCCAAATGGGAGCAGGTTGCCGTTCAGCGGCTTGATCGCCTCGTTCAGATCGGGAAGCGTGATCATGAACGCGACCGGCCGGCCATCCAGCTCCGCGATCCGGATCAGATCGTTGAACACGATCGGCTTCAGCTTTACCCCGACGTCCTTGATCTCGGGCGGGGTAAGGGGGACGAAGCCCCAATTATCGGACCAGGCGTCGTTGAGGATATCGAGGATGATCGCCGCCTCTTCCTCGAACTTGTTCTTGTTGACCTCGCGTACCCTGATGCGTGCGTTCTTCTCGCCCGCCTGAATGATCCGCCTGACGATCGGCGGGAACTCCTGCGTGATGTCGAGGTCGTAGGTCAGCAGCTGCTTGACCGGGGCATAGCCGGCCCGCTCGATCCAGCCCTGATAGTCGGGCTTGGCATGACCCATCATGATCGTCGGCGGGTGGTCGAAACCCTCGATCAGCAGGCCTGGCTCCTCCCAGATCGACTGGGAGATGGGGCCGAGCGCGCGGGTCATGCCCTGTTCGCGCAGCCAGTCCTCGGCCCGCGCCAGCAGGGCGGTGAAGATCTCCTCGCTTTCCGCATCCATCAGCCCCCATTGGCCGACCCCCGGCCCGAAGCCCTGGCTCGCCGGCATGATCAGCGCGAGCGTGTCGATGTGCGCGGAGATGCGGCCCACCACCCGGCCGTCCCGTTCCGCCAAGAACAACTGCACCTTGGCGTGGCTGTACCAGCCGTTCTTCTCGGGCGTGATCAGGCCGAGCGCCTCCCCCTTCAAGGGCGGCACCCAATGGGGATCGTCCCGGTACAGGCGGAACGGGAGATCCACGAACGCCTTGCGATCGCGCTTGGTCAGGACGGGACGAATCGTGAGCTGGACGGCCATTCTTTAACCCTCTTTCTAGGGTCGTTATACGGCCGGTCCGATCATGGCGAGTGAGGTTTTGCGATTTACGCGGGGTCGAAACGCCACCGTGTCGCCATTATATTCCGGCAATGGATCATGCCATGAACAGTTCGCTGACCGTCCACCGCGCTCCGGCCATCGCCGCTCCGGCGGCGACGCGCGCGCCCCGGCCCCGCATCGCCGACGACAAGGCTATGTTGCGGGCCGCGGCGGATCTGACCCGCGATCTCGGCAAGCCGCGCCCCGGCCTTTACTGGACCGACATGGGCGGCTCGGCGCTGCTCGGCTATGGGACGCTGGTCGTCGCCGCGACGAGCGGGACGACGTGGCTTGCCATTCTCGCCGCGGTAGTGTCGGTGCTGGCGCTGTATCGCGCACTGCTGTTCATCCACGAGATCAGCCACATGAAGCATTCGGCGCTGCCGCATTTCCGGCTGGGTTGGAATGTGCTGGTCGGGGTGCCGATGCTGACTCCGTCCTTCATGTATGAGGGCGTGCACAACCTGCACCATGCCAAGCAGCGTTACGGCACGTCGGACGATCCCGAATATCTGCCGCTGGCGTCGATGAAGGCCTGGACGCTGCCGCTGTTCATCCTGGTGTCGCTGCTGGCGCCGGTCGGGCTGTTGATCCGGTTCGCGATCCTGTCGCCACTGTCGGTGCTGGTCCCGGCACTGCGCCGGCCGGTGATCGAGCGGTTCTCCGCGCTCGCCATCAATCCGCAGTTCCGTCGCCGCGTGCCCGATGGAGAGGTGCTGAAGCAGTTCAACCGCATCGATGCAGCCGCGACAGTCTGGGCGCTGGCGCTGGTCGGGCTGGTCGCGAGCGGGTCCATCCCGCTGCGCGCCTTCGCGATCGGCGTCGGCATCATGTCGGCGGTCGCGATGCTCAATCAGGTCCGCACGCTGGTCGCGCACCTGTGGGAGAATGAGGACGGCGAGCAGATGAGCGTCACCGCCCAGAATCTCGACTCGGTCAACGTTCCGCCGCCCGCGCTGCTGCCGGGCCTGTGGGCGCCGGTCGGGCTGCGCTACCACGCGCTGCATCATCTGCTGCCGGGACTGCCCTATCACTCGCTCGGCGAAGCGCATCGCCGGATCAGCGCGGCGCTGGACACGGACTCGCCCTACCACAAGGCGAGCTATGCCGGACTGCCGGGGCTGGTCCGCTATCTGGTGGCGAACACGATGCGGATCGGCCGGTAACCAGGAAGCCACGTGGTCAGACGGACCGGCTGTGCCGGTCCGCTGGCCGCCGTGGCGAGTCTTCGGATTGCTTGGGCAATCCGACGCTGCCCGCTATTACTCCTCCGTCCTGATCAGCACCGCCTCGCCGATCAGGAAGAACAGCAGGAATGGCGCCCAGGCGGCGAGGAAGGGCGGATAGGCGCCGAGATTGCCCATCGCCAGCGCGAAATTGTCCGCCACGAAATAGGCGAAGCCGAGCGCCATGCCGACCACCGCGCGCACGAACAGCTTGCCGGAACGGGCGATGCCGAATGCTGCGACCGCGCCCAGCAACGGCATCAGCGTCGATGACAGCGGCCCCGACAGCTTGTGCCACAAGGAACCCTCCAGCGCCTTGGTTGGCCGGCCCGCGCCCGCCAGGTCGCTGATCGCGGCGCTCAAGGCGGAGAAGGACAGCCCGTCCGCATCGACGCTGGCCAGGGTGAACTGGTCGGGCGTCACCCCGCGCGCGATCACGGTGGAGGGAAGCGGGGTCACCGTCCCGCTAGCCACGTCGAAGCGCGTAACGTCCTCGACCCGCCAGCCATCGCCCTGCCGCCATCCGCGCGCCGCGCGCAGGATGGATACGAGATTGCCGCCAGTACGGTCGTAAAGCGTTATTCCGCCGAGCAGCGCGGCATTGCCGCGGCCGCGGATCTGGGCCACCTCGATCAGGTCGTCGCCATCGCGGACCCAAACGTTGGTGCGATCGCCCCGATCGATCGGCAGCGGGCCGTAATTCACCTTCTGCCACTGGTCGAGCGTCGCGGTGGCGCGGGACACCACGCGATCGTTGAACCCGAACGAGAGGATTGCGATGCCGAAGCTAGCGAGAATCAACGGCGCCAACACCTGATGCGCCGACAGGCCTGACGCCTTCAGCGCGATGATCTCGCTGTTCTGGTTCATCTGAATGAGCGTCAGGATCGTGCCCAACAACACCGAGAACGGCAGAAACCGCGCGATGATCTCGGGCGTGCGGAGCGAGACATAGCGCCACACCTCCGCATCGCCATTGCCAGCATAGGCCAGGATGTCCCCGGACTCGCTCAGCAGGTCGAGCGCCTGAAGCACCAGCACCAGCGCGGCGAGGATGCTGAAGGTCCGCACCACAAACAGCCGCGCCATGTAGAATGACACGGTGCGCGACGGGAAGAAGACGACTGGATTCATGCGGGCGTGGCAGTGCGACGGCGGCGACCGGGCAGGCGGCTGGTGACCGCCTTGGCCGCCTTGGAAAAGACTCGTTCCAGCGCGCCGATCGGCTGGCCGCCGGGAACATAGGCGATGGTGTGGTACATCCAGAACACCAGTCCGGCGAACAGGGCGAAGGGCACCCATAGCGCGATCAGCGGGTCGATGCGGCCGAGCGCGCCGACCGAGGCGGCGTACTGGTTCACCTTGTGATAGGTGACGATCATCACGATCGACAGGAAGACGCCCAGCGCCGACGAGGAGCGTTTAGGGGGCACGCCCAGCGCCACCGCCAGCAGTGGCAGCAGGAACATGGAAATCACCTCTGCCAGACGGAAATGGAACTCGGCACGGGTGCCGTCGCGCTGTTCGGACGTGGGCGCGACATGGCCTAGCCGGGCAAGCTCGGGCAGCGTGAACTCCAGGTCCTGCTCCCCGCGCTGACGGAATGTCTCCAGCTTGGGCAGGTTGATCGGCAGGTCGTGCTGCGAGAAGTTCAGCACCCGCGGCGTGTGGAACTCGGTCCGGTTGTGGACCAGGATGCCGTTCGTCAGGCGGAAGATGATGACGTTCGGATCGTCGGTGCGGTAGAAACGGCCATGCCCGGCGGTGACGCTGATCCAGTCGCCCTTGGGCGTCTGGGTATGGACGAAGATGCCGGACAGCTCGCGCCCGTCGTCGCGGCTGCGCTCGATGCGGAGCGTCATGCGGCTGCCGAGATGGGTGAACTCGCCGACCTTGATCGAGGCGCCGAGCGCGCCGGTCCGCAGCTCGAACCGCAGCCGCTCATAGGCGAAGCGCGCCTTGGGCTGGACATAGCCGACGATGCCGAGGTTCAGCGCGGCGAGCACGATCGCGTACATGTATGGTACGCGCAGCAGCCGGGTGTAGCTCATCCCGACGCCGCGCATCACGTCCAGCTCGCTGCTGGTCGCAAGCCGGCGAAAGGCGAGCAGGATGCCGAGCATCAAGCCGATCGGAATGCCGAGGCCCAGATATTCAGGCAGCAGGTTGGCCAGCATCCGCCAAACGACGCTGACCGGCCCGCCCTCCGTCGCGACGAAGTCGAACAGGCGGAGCATCCGGTCGAGCACCAGCAGCATCGCCGCAATGACCAGCGTCGAGAACAGCGGCACCGCGATCAGCCGGGCCATGTATCGGTCGAGGGAATTCATGGGGGCGCGATGCGGCCTCGATCGGTCGGAAACGGAGCGAAAGGCCGGCTATAGGCGCGGCCAAGGGGGGCGTCGAGCCCGGCGGCACGGCGAAAGAATTGGGGGCGCTGTCTTATTCGGCGGCAATCCGGTCCGGCGCGGCGGGGCGTCCCGATCCGACCGCCAACGCCACGGCGCGCTCCAGCCCCGCGAGCGTGTAGGGCTTGCGGAGCACGGGGCGGTCCGCGAAGTCGGCGGCGTTCATCTCGCCCGCAAAGCCGGTCACGAACAGCACCGCGACGTCGCGGTGGCTGGCGGCGAGCCCCGCCACCATCTCCGGTCCGGTCTGGCGCGGCATCAACACGTCGCTGACCACCAGGTCCACCGGCTCGTGCCGGTCCAGCAGCCCCGGCGCGTCGAGCGGGTCCTCGCACGCGAACGGCTCGTGTCCCAGCTCTTCCAGCGCGCCCATCGTCGCGGCGAGCACCCGCGGATCGTCCTCGACCACCAGGATTCGCAACATGCGCGCGGCCTGCGAGTCGGCCAGGCTCGCCTCCATCGTATCGGCTTCCGGCACGGCGCCCAGGTCGCGGGGCAGGAACATGGTGACGGTGGTGCCGCGACCCGGCGCGGTGTCGATGGTGATCTCGCCGTGCAACTGGCGGACCAGGCCGAAAATCTGGCTGAGACCCAGGCCCGTGCCCTTGCCCGCCTCCTTGGTCGTGAAGAACGGCTCGAACACGCGATCCGCCACTTCGGGCGTCATGCCGTGGCCGGTATCGGTGACGGCGAGCGAGACATAGTCGCCCGCCGGATTTTGATTGATCTCGCCTGCGGCAAGCGAGCGCATCCCGGTCTCGAAGGTCAGCGTACCCCGGCCGTGCATTGCGTCGCGGGCGTTGACGGCAAGGTTGAGAATGGCATTTTCCAGCTGCACGCGGTCACCGTGCACCTGCCAGCCGTCGGACCCGTCGCGGATGACCAGCGTGACCGCATCGCCCAGCACCCGGTCGAGCAGGTCGGACATGCCGGTGATGAGGTCGGCGGCGACGATCGGCTCGGGCTTCAACGATTCCTCGCGGCTGAAGGCGAGCAGCTGGCGGGTCAGCGCCGCCGCGCGATTGGCGCCTTCCGCAGCACTCTCGAGCGAGCGCGACGCGGCCCCGGGATCAGCGGGCAAGGCACGCTGAGCAAGTTCCAGTCCGCCCAGCACTACCGCAAGCATGTTGTTGAAATCGTGGGCGATGCCGCCGGTCAGCTGGCCGACGGCATCCATTTTCTGCGCCTGGCGCAGCTTGGCCTCCTGCACTCGCAATTCGTCGGTGGCGTGCGCGACCGCGGCGGAGAGTTCCTCCGCCCGGGCACGTGCCGCGTCCGCCTCCGCACGGGCGACGGCTCTTTCGCCCAGCGCGTTCACCGTCGTCCAGCCGAGCGCGATGGCGCCGAGCACGATCAACATGCCGAAGATCGCCAATGCGCCGGCGATCCTGCTCGATCGCTCGACCGATGCGGTGGCGGCGGTACTCCGCTCGTCCAGCACGACGCGCTCGCGGGCGATCACGCCGGCCAGCGTCTTGTCGAGCACGTCGAGCGCAGGACCCTTGCGGGCTTGGTAGAAGCGGGCGAACGCCTGCGTGTTCTTGCCGTAATTGGTGCTGAGCGCGATGAGCGCCAGTTCCCGGCCGCGGGCGTCGAATGCGGAGCGCAGGTGCGTGATCGGCTCGCGCTGGCCGCTATTGCCGCGCGTGATGCGGTCCAGCCGGTCCAGTTGGCTTTCCGCCAGCCGCCACTGGTCGAAGTACAGCTGGCCGAGCGAGCGATCGCCGGAGATGACGTAGCGGCCGAGCGACGCCTCCGACCGCGCCATGGTGCCCGATAGCGAGCGGGCCAGGATCATAACGTCGAAGCTGTGGGCCTGCGCCTCCAGCGCCTGATCGCGCCGGCGGTTGGCGCCGCTCAGGATCAGCACCAGCGCAACCAGTGTGGCGGCGCCGAGCAGGCCCATGACGACCAGCGTCATCGTCTGCCAGCTTACCCGGTCATCGGGTGCCAGTTCCTCGTCGATCTCACATTCCACACCCGAAATATACGCCATCGATGAATGCCGGGATACTCGGAGTTTGCCGCAAGGATAACCTAGGCGATTACGCCCACTGCTTTGCCGGCGACCGCGAACATTTCCAGCACCCGGTCGATCTGATCGCTGCGATGCTCGGCGCATAGCGAGCATCGCAGCAGGAAGGTGCCGGCGGGCGTTGCGGGCGGCCGCGCCATGTTCACGTACAGACCGTTGTCGAGCAGCGCCTGCCACATGGCCACCGCTTGCTCCTGATCTTCCAGGATCACCGCGACGATGGCGCTGTCGGGCGTTTCCGTGCCCAGGCGAAAGCCCATCGCCTTCAGCCCGCCGTGCAGGTGGCGGGCATTGTCCCACAGCTGCGCCCGCTTGGCCGTGGCGGTCATCAGCTTGCGGATGGAGGTCGCAGCGGTCGCGACGACGCTGGGCGGCAGGGAAGCGGTGAAGATGTAAGGGCGGCAGGCGAGGCGAATCGCCTCGAACTTCGGGTGGTTGGACACGCAGAAGCCGCCGAC
>CAKTFL010000061.1 GCA_934555855.1 uncultured Sphingomonas sp.
GGTATTGCCGTATACTCACTTTCCAGGCGAGCGCCTTCGACCACTCGGCCACCGCTCCGCACTTGTCCGTGCCTGGAAGGGACGCGACCTTGTGCCCCGAGCGGCGGTACGCAAGCGGTTGCGTGCATACCGCCGCTCGGGCAGGTTCGGAGCATGGTCGCAGCCCTTCTCATCCCCATTCTCATCGCAGCCGTCGTGCAGGCCGCACCCGCCGCGCCCCCTTTGCCGTCCGATCCGATCGAAGCGGACTGGCGGACGATTCCCGATGACGAGGTGATGGTCATGACACTGCGGGGCGGCGACCGGGTTGCGATCCGGCTCGCGCCTGCGCTGGCGCCGGAACACGTCGCCAACGTCCGGCGGCTGGCGCTGGCGCATTGGTGGGACGGGACCAGCGTTTATCGCGTTCAGGACAATTGGGTTACGCAATGGGGAGACCAGACCGAAAGGAAGCCGCTGCCGCCGGACATCGTGGCGCGGCCCGCGGCGGAGTTCGACCTGTCTGGCGGTTTCCGTCCTGCCCGGCGCATGAGCGTCGCGGACGCCTACTCGGGTGCATCGGGCATCACGGCCGATGGCTGGGCCGTGGCGGCGGCCCGGTCGGACAAAGGGCTTGTGCCGGATGGCGCGCCGGGCTGGTTGGTGCATTGCTATGGCACGGTGGGGGTCGGGCGTGACGGGCTGCCCGACACGGGTACGGGCGCTGAACTCTTCATGCCGATCGGCGGCTCGGCGCGACGGCTGGATCGCAACTACACGATCGTCGGCCGGGTGATCGAGGGTGCATCGCAGCTGAGCGGCCTGCCGCGCAGCGAGGCGCCGATGGGCATGTATGCGACCGATGCCGAGCGATTGCCGATCGTCAGCGTGCGGCTCGCCAGCGACATGCCCGCGGCGATGCGCCCGCATTACCAATATCGCGCCGCCGACAATCCGCGATTTCGCGCGCTGATCGATCTGAAGGAGCATCCGGAACCGCCCGTGACGGGGCTGGGCGGCCTCGACGTGTGCGACGTGCCGCTTGCAACGCGGATCAGGCCCTGAAGGACGTGGACCGAGTCGGGGTGAACGCGGTGCCCGCTTGTCCGCCGGCGAACGGTTGCGGTGAGCGCGTGGCGGGTTAGAGCGGGGACGTGTTCTTCGTCAGCCGCCCGCGCGTGATCCGGCGCTTCGCCCTGTCCTGCCTGTTGGCGCTTTGTCCGACCCTTTCGGCGTCGCGCGCCTTGGCGCAGGGCGCAGCCTATGATCTGGCCGGGCCGTCGCTTCAGGTGACCGTGACCCGGAACGGTGCGCGGTTGCTGATCGCCGATGTGCCCAATCTGCGGCCCGGCGATCGGCTGAGCGTCGCGGCGGACCTGCCGCGCGATCAGTCCGCCCGGTATCTGCTGGTGCTGGCGTTCCTGCGCGGCGCGACCAATCCGCCGCCGGAAAAATGGACGGTTGTCGCGGAGACATGGAAGGCGAAACGCGGCTCCATCGAGGCGGAGATTCCGGCCGGGGCCGAACAGGTGCTGGTCTTCCTGGTGCCCGATACGGGCGGCGCGTCCGGGGCGGTGCGCTCCGCGGTGCATGGGCGGCCGGGCGCCTTCGTCCGCGCTTCGCAGGAGCTGAACCAGGCGATGCTCGACCGGGCCCGCCTCGACGCGTTTCTGGAGGCGATCCGCCGTCAGGGCGAGGCGAATCCCGAGCGGCTCGCCGGCATCTCGCCGCAGCTGAGCCGCAGCCTGGCGGTGAAGTACGAGGGCGACTGCCTGATCCGCCCGCCCGAGCTTCAGGCCGCCTGCCTGACCCAGGCGAGCAACGCCGTGGTGCTCGCCGATGCTCAGACCAGCTCGATTGCCGAGACGCTGGCGGGCGCACCGACCGATCTGGCGCTTCAGCTCAGCGCGACACCGCAGGGAGGCTATGGCTACTACAGCCCCTATATCGGTGTGGTCCGCGACCTGGCGCGGATCTTCGGCGCCTTTCAGACCGCGCAGCTACAGTTCATTCCGGCGCTCAACGTCATCCGGAGAGACCGGATCGCGCTGATGCTCAACGCCGTGCCGTCTTTCAAGAAGCCGCAATCGGTGCTGGTCGCCGCGCTGCCGCCGGTGGGGCCGGCGCGGTTGCCCCCACTTCAGTCTGCGGCGGATGCATCCTTGTGTGCCGGACGGCCGGGTCTGGTGCTGCCCGTCACGGGGGCGCCGCTGATCTACGCCACAAGCTATGCCCGCGAGATGCGCCTCAGGGTCGGTGCGACCGACCTGCCGGTCACCTCCGATGCGGAGCGGGGCGGGTTCGTGGTGGCGGATAACGCGCTGCTCGCCGGGCTGAATGGGACAGTCGAAGGGCAGATTCACGGCTTTTGGGGGTTTGAGCCGTTTGACGGACCGCGTTTCCGGCTGGCGGGCCAGGGCGTGCGTGCGTGGCAGGCGGTTGCCGGCGCGTCGCTAGTCGTCGGTCGCGACACGCCCCTGTTGCTCACCGGCGGCGCTGCCGCCTGCGTCGCGGGGGTCGGGATGGAGCGGGACGGGGCAACCCGGCCGGTGAAGTGGGACACCGTCAATGGGGACGTCCTGTCGCTGAAGGTGCCGCTCGGGGACGTCAGCCCCGGCCCGATCACGCTGGTGGTCCGAAGCCATGGCGCGGTCGAGCCGCAGCGCCTGACCCTGCGCGCTTATTCGGAGGCGAGCCGGATCACGGGCTTCACCCTTCATGCCGGCGACCGGAACGGGATCCTGACCGGCAGCCGGCTCGACCAGGTCGCTGGCCTGGACATTGGCGGCATCACCTTCCGTCCCGGCGCGCTGGAACGGGCCGGTGAGACGGATCGCCTGCCAATGACGACCGACATGGCCGAGGTCGGGGCGCTCTCGCCCGGACAGAGCCGGAACGCGACCGTCCTGCTGACCGACGGGCGCCGGGTGCCCGTCAAGGCGACCGTCGCACCGGCGCGGCCCGGCGCGTCGATCGAGACCATGACCGTGGATCGGACCGCCGTGTCCGCGCGCCTGCCGATCACGATCGAAGGCGCGGGGCTGGTTCCGCAGGATGCACCGTTGACCTTCTCGCTCAAGGCAGCCGGCAGCGCCCGGTTTGCGGCCGGCGATCGGGTCGAGGTCGTTGCCGATGGGGCTGCGCCGGTCGGCGCCGATCTGCGCCTTCAGGACCCGATGGTGGCAATCGCCAGACTGACGCCGGGCGAGGCGCTGGGGCCGTCGGCTTACGGCCCTCTGCGCTTTCGCGTCGTGCAGGGCGAGGTAGCCGGCGATTGGCAGCCGCTTGCGGTGTTGGTGCGGCTGCCGGCGCTGACCGGGCTGGATTGCGGTGGCATGGCGCCGACCTGCCGGCTGACCGGAACTGGCCTGTTCCTGCTGGGGGCGGTGGCGAGTGGGGGACAGCAGCTCGCCGTACCGGATGGCTTCACCGGCAGCACGCTGGACGTACCGCGACCACGAGAGGGGCGGTTGCGACTGGTGCTGCGGGACACGCCGGAGGCGGCGGCTTACGTCACCGTGCCAAACTAGGGCGATGCCGCCTTCCTGATGAAGGTTAGGAATAAGTAGGAGTAACTTGCACCGTCCGTGCGCCGGTGCGAAAAGCGCCCCGTTCAGACCGGCTCGCGGATGACTCGCCGAGCCTGGCCCGCATTATCGAGGGGATGCCGCATGACGATGTCGCTTGTTCAGTTCCGCGACGGGGAAGGAGATCGCGGCGTGGCCGTGCTGGACGATGGAGGCGCTCGCCGTGTTTCCAGCGTCTCGACCACGCTGGAACTGGCCCGCGCCGCCCTGGATGCCGGGCTTACCATGCAGGCCTGGATCGAAGGGCAGGGCGCGGGCGAGCCCGTCGACCTGTCGGCAGTGACGCTGCTGTCGCCGATTGATCATCCCGATGCCGCCCACCTGCTGCTGACGGGCACCGGCCTGACCCATCTCGGTTCGGCCGAGGGGCGGGACAAGATGCATCGCACGGCCGCCGAGAACCCGGCGCCCACCGACTCGATGAAGATGTTCCTGATGGGTGTCGAGGGCGGCAAGCCTGACGAGGGTGCGACCGGCGTCCAGCCCGAATGGTTCTACAAGGGCGACGGATCGCAGCTGGTCGGCCCGGGCGAGCCGCTCCGCTCGCCCGCCTTTGCTGAGGATGCAGGCGAGGAGCCGGAAATCGCGGGCATTTATCTGATCGACAAGGACGGCACCCCGGTGCGGCTCGGCTTTGCGCTGGCCAACGAGTTCTCCGACCACGTCACGGAGCGCGGCAATTACCTGTGGCTCGCCCACAGCAAGCTGCGTAACGCGGCGCTCGGCCCGGAGCTGCTGCTCGGCGAGCTGCCGCAGGACGTGCGCGGCATCAGCCGCATCGTGCGCGGCGGCGAGACCCTGTGGGAAAAGCCGTTCCTGTCGGGCGAGGCGAACATGTCGCACAGCGTCGCGAACCTGGAGCATCACCACTTCAAATATGACCTGTTCCGTCGGCCGGGCGACCTCCACGTCCATTTCTTCGGCACCGCGACCCTGTCGTTCAGCGAGGGGCTGACGACGCAGGAGGGTGACGTGTTCGAGATAGAGGCCGCACCCTTCCGGCTTCCCGTCCGCAATCCCATCGCCATCGACCAGCCCGCGCCGGTCTCCGTCCGGAGCCTGTAAGCCATGGCCATCAGCATCGGCATCGCTGGCGTGGGCAAGATTGCCCAAGACCAGCACATCCCCGTTCTCGACGCATCGCCGCGCTTCGACCTGGTCGCCGCAGCCAGTCGTCACGGCAAGCTGGAGGGCCGGCCGACCCATACGAACCTGACCGACTTGCTCGCCGCCGAACAGGTGGATGCGGTGGCGCTGTGCCAGCCGCCCCAAGTCCGCTTCGAGGCGGCACGCGAAGCGCTGCTCGCGGGCAAGCATGTGTTTCTCGAAAAGCCGCCGGGCGCGACGCTGAGCGAGATCGAGCTGCTGCGCGACATCGCGCGCAACGCAGGGGTGACGTTGTTCGCCAGCTGGCATTCCCGTTACGCCTCCGGCGTCGAGCCCGCGCGGGCCTGGTTGCAGGGCAAGACGCTGACCCGCGTCGAGATAGAGTGGAAGGAGGACGTCCGCCATTGGCATCCCGGCCAGGCGTGGATCTGGGAAGCCGGCGGCATGGGGGTGTTCGACCCCGGCATCAACGCCCTGTCGATCGCGACGGCGATCCTGCCGCCGTTCTTCCTGAAGGGTGGCGTGGTGGAGCTGCCGGAGAATCGCGCCTCGCCGATCGCAGCGGAGCTCGACTTCACCGACGCGGACGGCACGGCGATCCACGCGGCATTCGACTGGCGGCAGACCGGCCCGCAGACCTGGGATATCCGGGTCGAGACGGACGGCGGTTGCCTCGTCCTGTCCAAAGGCGGCAGCGAGATGACGATCGATGGCGAGCCGCAGAGCCTGCCGCCCGAAGCCGAATATCGCGGCCTCTACGACCGCTTTGCCGACCTGGTCGAGGCGGGCCAGAGCGATGTGGACGTCTCGCCGCTGCGGCATGTCGCGGACGCCTATCTGCGTGCGGAGCGGCGGCTGGTAGAGCCGTTTCACGACTGAACGAGGAGGGAAAGTGCGCCGGTGACGGCCCGCTTTCCCGGTGGCTGGCGATAGCGGGCTGGGAGGCCCTGTTCTACCCCGTCGTGCCGGGTTTGTCCCGGCACGACGGAATGGCTCGAGACGTGCCTTCCAGGTCTCAATCAGGCTCATCGGGTAGTGACGGCGGCTCGCGATGCCGCTGGCTTCGCGAGCCGTCCAGCGAAACACACCGCTCCGGCGAGGGCAGCACAATGCACCCGCAAGCGATCGATGCTGGATCAGCTGCCGCCTGAACATGTTCCCGATGTTTTGAGACGTGATGCCTTTACACAGATCATTTCGTGCTGAGGAGGCATTGAGCGACGACGAAATGCCGTCTCGAAGCACATCCCCTTCGAGACGAGGCGTCGACAAGCTCAGCCCCTCTTCAGGGCCAACGGTGAGTAAGGGTGAAACTCATCATGCTGTCATTCCCCGTGCCGCTTCATGCCCGAATGTTTGAAGCACGAGGAGGTCAGCTTATGTGAGCCTGCTCCGAGGATAGTCTGATCTCGGCTACGGCCGGTTCAGCCTCGACCACCACCGTCACCATGGCTCCGGATGACCCCGGCGGCGGTTTTCAGGTGCAGAGGCGATCGCCTGCCTACGACAGCGCCGAGACAAGCCCGGGTGACGAAAAGGGCGGCCGCTGACCCGCGGCCGCCCGTTCCGCTTAGTGGTTGTCGCGCGGCAGGCCCTTGGTCTGGGCGATGCGCTGGTACTTCTCCGCCCCTTCCAGGATGGCGCCCGTGTTCATCTGGCCGACGACCGCGCGCTGGATTTCCTGCCATGGCGTCTGCGAGGCGGGGTAGGGATAGCCGCCCGCTGCCTCGAGAGCTCGCCGACGCTCGGCCAGCTCCTCGTCGGCGATCAGCACGTTGGCGGTGCCCTTGTTCAGGTCGATGCGTACCCGGTCGCCGGTCTTGAGCAGCGCCAGGCCACCCATCGCCGCTGCCTCGGGCGAGGCGTTCAGGATGGAGGGCGAGCCGGAAGTGCCCGACTGACGGCCATCGCCGATGCAGGGCAGGGCGTGGATGCCCTCAGTGATGAGGTAAGCGGGCGGACGCATGTTCACGACCTCGGCCGCGCCCGGATAGCCGATCGGCCCCGCGCCGCGCATGAACATCAGCGTTGCGGGCGTGATGCCGAGCGACGGATCATCGATGCGGTGGTGATAGTCTTCCGGCCCGTCGAATACGACCGCTGGCCCCTCGAACGCCTCGGGGTCGTTCGGGTTGGACAGATAGCGCTGACGGAACTCGTCGGAGATGACGCTGGTCTTCATGATCGCGGCGTCGAACAGGTTGCCCGAAAGGACGATGAATCCAGCCTCCTCCTTCAGCGGAGTCTCGAACGGGCGGATCACCCGCTCGTCCTCGATCGCGACGCCACGGCAGTTGTCGCCGATGGTGCGGCCGTTGACCGTCAGCACGTCCTCGTGGATCAGCCCTTGACCCATCAGCTGCGCGACCACCGCCGGTACGCCGCCGGCGCGGTAGTAATCCTCGCCGAGATACTCGCCCGCGGGCTGGAGGTTGACCAGCAGCGGCACTTTGTGCCCGTGCTCCTGCCAGTCGCGGATATCGAGTTCGACTCCCATGTGGCGGGCGAGCGCGGCAAGGTGGATCGGCGCGTTCGTCGATCCGCCGATCGCGGAATTGACCACGATCGCATTGAGGAACGCCTCGCGCGTCATGATGTCGGACGGCTTCAGGTCCTCGGCGACCATCTCGACGATGCGCTTTCCGGTCTCATAGGCGACCTCCTGCCGGTCGCGGTACGGCGCGGGAATCGCGGCAGAGCCCGGCAGCTGCATTCCCAGCGCCTCGGCGAGCGAGTTCATCGTCGTCGCCGTGCCCATGGTGTTGCAATAGCCGGTCGACGGCGCGGAGCTGGCGACGAGCTTGACGAAGCCGGCGTCGTCGATCTCGCCTGCGGCCAGCATCTGCCGCGCCTTCCAGACGATGGTGCCCGAGCCGGTGCGCTCGCCCTTGTGCCAGCCGTTCAGCATCGGGCCGACCGACAGCGCGATGGCGGGCAGGTTCACCGTCGCCGCCGCCATCAGGCAGGCGGGCGTCGTCTTGTCGCAGCCGATGGTCAGGATGACGCCGTCGAGTGGATAGCCGTAGATCGTCTCGACCAGGCCGAGATAGGCGAGGTTGCGGTCAAGGCCGGCGGTGGGGCGCTTGCCGGTTTCCTGGATCGGATGGACCGGGAATTCGATGGCGATGCCGCCTGCCTCGCGGATACCCTCGCGCAGCCGCTCGGCAAGGACCAGGTGATGCCGATTACAGGGCGACAGGTCGCTGCCGGTCTGGGCGATGCCGATGATCGGCTTGCCCGACTGCAGTTCCGCCTGGGACAGGCCGAAGTTCATGTAGCGCTCGATATACAGCGCCGTCATGTCGATGTTGTCGGGATTGGCGAACCACGCGCGGCTGCGGAGCTGGCGGGGCGGAACGGGGCCGTCGGTCATGAGAGGGTGCTTTCCGGAATGCTCGCATTGGCAGGGAACGCGGTCGACGGACGATGCAGCAAGCCCTATTCCGTGGCAATGCCCCGACCGTCCCCGCGTTGACGCTGGCTGGACGCTGATATAGTCGGACATAAAAGGTCTGAGGGCAACCCCCGTCGTGCGGGGACGCATGCCCGACAAGAGAGGATTTTCGTGCCTATGCCCGTACCCGGTGCTTCCGCCACCTCGAACCGGGTCGTTCCCCCCGGCGCTCCCGCCGCCGGCTATCGCCAGGCGCTGACGCTGCTGGCCAGCCTGTTCTTCATGTGGGGCTTCATCACCGTCATCAACAATACGCTGCTGCCGCATCTTCGCAGCGTGTTCGACCTCAACTACACGCAGACGACGCTGATCGAGAGCGTGTGGTTCATCGCCTATTTCGTCGCCTCCATTCCCGCGGCTAAGCTGATCGAGCGGATCGGCTATCAGAAGTCGATGGTGATCGGCCTGCTGATCATGGCGGCGGGCGCGCTGGGCATGACGCTGGCGGCCAGCCTGCCCTCCTATGGCGTGACGCTCGCAATGCTGTTCGTGATCGCGAGCGGCATCACCCTGCTTCAGGTTGCGGCCAACCCCTATGTCGCGGTGGTCGGTCCTGCCGAAACGGCGTCGTCCCGGCTCAACCTGGTCCAGGCGATGAATTCGGCCGGCACCATGCTTGCGCCGATGTTCGGCGCGTATCTGATCCTGGGCCGCTCGGTCGGCGGCACCGCGAAGAGCGGCACCGTGCTGACGCCGGCCGAGCGGCTGGCCGACGCGCATTCGGTGGTGTTGCCTTATTTGATCGTCGCGGCGGTGCTGGTGGTGCTCGCCTTCGTGATCGGCCGCTTTCCGCTGCCCGCCATGGGGTCCGCGACGAGCCGCGTCGCCCGCGAGGAGCGGCACAAGCATTCCCTGTGGAAGCACCGCAACCTAGTGTTCGGCATCCCCGCGATCTTCATCTACC
>CAKTFL010000062.1 GCA_934555855.1 uncultured Sphingomonas sp.
GCATGACCTGAACGGTGCCGCCTGGCGTGCCGGCTACGCTAACGGTCTGGTTGGCGCTCGTGACCGCGACGTTGCCCGAACTGATGCCGCCCAGCGACAGCACCGGTGCGTCGGCGAGCGTGTCGGATAGAAATGCCTGGCCGCCGCCCTGCGAGCCGTCGCCGAAGATCCGGGTGATCTGCGTCGTTCCATCGGCATAGGTGACGGTGACGGTGGATCCCGTCAGCTCCGCGCCGGATACGGAACCGGCATCTTCGTTGACTCCCGAATTCTTGATGCTGGCGGGATCGATGTCGACCGAGAACTTGACGGTCTCGCCCGGGTTGAAGCCGCCCGCCTTTGACGGATCGAAGTAAACGGTCATCCGCTCATATCCGCCCAGCCGCGCGCCCGAAAAGGCCGAATAGTCGCTGCTGGCCGGCTGAACCGCGCCCGTATTGCCCTCGGTGTCGATCTTCAGGTTCTTGGCCATGGTGTCGCCGGCGGTGCCGGCCGGATCGAACAGCGTATCGCGCAGGGCATTGGTGGACAGGTCGAGCGTGACGCTGACGATATCCTTCAGCCCTTCATTTTTGAGAGAAAATGCCTTGTTCGAAATGTAGGTGCTGGCATCGATCGGCGTGCCGGGACTGATCGTCATGCTGGCGCCGCCAGGCGGTGCGATGCTGCCTGCCGACTGGACGATGATCGCCGACACCATGGGGTTCTGCGCCGCCCCCTTCAGGAAATCGAGAGTAAGCCTGTTATCGTCCACCTGTACCGCCCCTGTCCATTCATAGGCGGTCAGGGTGCCCACTTGGGCGAACACGTCGAGATCGTCGAGGATCGTCTGACCTTCGGCGCGCACGTCGAACACCCGCTGTCCGGCCTTGGTCACGCCTGCATAGGATTCGGCAAACTTTAGCGTGACAATGTAGTCGCCGTTCGCAAGTGGAATGTCGTAAGTAAAATCAGATGAACTATAGCGCTGGGTTTGGTAAAGCGGATCGGACTGAGTTCCTGCGATCGACTGTGACGTCGTGAACTTGGTGCTGGAGCTGACATACTGGCCGGTATCCGCCTTGTACGCGATGCCGGTCGCCGGGTCGGTATAGGCGGCGCCCCCGACATTGATCGCGGTGACCAGCGCGCCGGTACGGGGCTTGTACTCGATCGCCATGCGGCCGTCCGCATTGTGCACGGAGAAGTCGGCCAGAGAGGTTCCCGTCGCCAATGCGCTTCCGGTCAGGAACACGGACAGGTCGGCGAGGCCATCCCCGCTGGCGTCGATGAGCAGGCGTCCGGTGCGAACATCAAACGACAGCAGCGACGCGCCCGAGGCGCTTCCTTCGACGCTCAGCGTATCGCCGACGAAGAAGTCGGTGATGGTGTCGCCGGCCAGATCGGCGATCGTGCCACGGAAGGTATCGTCGCCCGCCTTGCCGGTGAAGACGTTGTGCCCGGAGCCGGCGGTGAAGGTGTTGGCCCGCGTGTTGCCGACCACGTTCACATCGTTGCCGTTCCCTGCAAGGGTCACATCGTCCAGCAGGTCGGGCAGGGGCCTTATCGACTCGCCGCCGCTATAGATTACGACATCGCGACCGTTGGTGCCGATGTTCGCGAGGTCGGCGGGGCTGGCCGCATTATAGGTGTTGGCGGCCGCGGTAATCGAGACGCTGTCCCAGGTGGCGGTAAAGGTGTCGCCTTCGCCTTGGGAGGTGGCGATCAGGCCGACCGCGGCGCCGCTCTGGTGCGAATCGACGAGATACCAGCCCTGCAGCGCGGCGAGCACGTTGCCGGTGAGCTGGACGGCGGCGCCGCTGTCGCTGATCGTGCCGGCCCCGTTGCCGGTCGTGTAGGTCCAGATGGGGGTGACGAGCCCTTGTTCGACGTTCACGGCCAGCGACAATGTCACGCGGTCGCCGGTACCGGCGGCCAGCAGGCCCTGTGCAGCGTACATGGTCGTCTGGGCGACGCCGCCCTCTTCATACGTGACCTCGATGCCGCCCCGTCCGTCATTGGCGTGTACCTTGACCGAGACGTAGTTATCCTGGTCGCCGGTGCCGAGATAAAAACCCTGGCTTTGATTGTCCTCGGGACGGTCGATCGTATCGAATGGATTGTCCATCTGGGTGGCGATAGTGAACACGCGGGTGCCGGCGTCGGGCGTGAAGCCGAACTGGAAGGCCTCGCGTTGGCTGTTGAGTCCCCCCGCGGCCGAGCCATGGCCGACCTCATCGATCGTCATCACGCCGGCCGCGCCGCCGGGCGTGATGTTCTCGATATCGTACAGCGAGGAATAGGGCGTGTTCCAGTCGACCATCAGGCCGGTGAGCCCGAGCCCGAAAAGGCTGTTCTTCGGACCGGGAGTTGCCGGATCGGCGGCGCTTAGGCTCCAGTTCAGCGTGTCGCCCGCATAGACCACCGTTGCCATGCCGTTGTTTGCGTCGAGCCCGAATCGGTCGATGGCGTTGGCGATGCCGTCGCCGTCATCATCCTTGCTGGGCTGCGGCGTGCCATTCCCCGTCGGCTCTAGAATCGAGATGGAATCCGCGCCGTAGCGGGCGACCCAGATCGTGCCGGCGAACGGAACGCCGTCGCCGCGCGCGGTCACGTCGAGCGGCGTGCCGCCCATCGACAGGGAGCTCACGTCCTGGACGGTCGTGCCGTCCTGGCTCAGGTTGAGAAGATAAAGCGATCCGCCATAGCCCGCGGTCAGCAGGTCGCCCTTCATCTGGCCACCGAGCGCGCTGGACGTATATTCGGCAAGGCCGTTGGTGGACTGGCCGTTTTTCCACAAGGCAGGGGCGTCGCCGCCGCCGGAGATGTATTCCGCCTCCTTGGGATTGGGCGCGTAGACCACATCGCCCAGATCGGACGGCAGCTCGCTTGCGGGGCGTTGCGCGCCATCGGGCACGCCGTCCGAATCGTCGCCGTCGCTTTCCACCAGCCCCGCCGCCCCGCCATTGGCGCGAATGGGATTGGGGTGGCCGCCATAATAGCCCGAGGTGACGAGGTGCAGCGTGTCGCCTGAGGTCACGCCGTTATTGGCATTGGCCTGATTGGTGACGCCGTCGGGACCGGAAACGGGCAGGCCGCCCCAGCCTTTGTTCGGTCCGTTGTCGATGGTGTACATCTTGCCGCTCGACGCGAGCAGCAGATCGTACGGGTTGCGAAAGCCGGGCGAGTGAATCTGGACCGGGCTGTCCGGCGTCAGCTTGGCCATGTTCAACCCGTCATTGCCGCCGAACACCGTTTCGGTGGAATCGTCGCGGGTCGGATCGTTCAGCGTCGGCAGGTCGTAGATATAGCTTTGCGGGCGGCCGGACGAGGCGTCCACCTTCACTCCCATCGCGTCGATCGCGGTCAGGTCGACCTTCAGGATCGCTGCCGAATAGGCATATTCGGGCAGGTAGCCGAACGCTTTGGAGGGGGCGCCCATGTTGGTATTGCCGCCCACCGCGACATAGAGCTGATTGGTCGACGCATCATATTGCAGCCCGTTGACCGAGTGGTTTTCCTCGCTCCGCGGCAGGCCCCGAACCAAATCGACCTTCTCCCATTCGCCCTGACCGTTCAGCGTCAGGCGGGACAGGATGCCCGAATTGGTGTCGAGCCCGGTATCGGAATAGCTGGCGATCCGCGGATCGCTGGAGCCTACATAGATGACGGGCGCGGCTGCCGTGCCGCCGACAAACAGCCCGGTGACCTGCCGCCTGTTGATATTGTCGGCGAGGGTGCCGTCATCATTGTGGTTGGGAATGTCGTGGACGAGGGAGATCGTCTGGCTGGAGGTGACCTGATAGCCCGCGGCCGTTCGACTGATCGACAGCACCTTGATGATGCCGTTCTGCTGGGCGACGTAGAGCCGCCCGTCGGGGCCGAACTGTAGCGACGTCGGGTTGTCGATGCCCGCTCCCGTCAGGGAGAACTGCGTGAAATTGGCGGAAAGGTCTATTGCCATGACGCCCTCGCTTTTCCATCGATCCGGAGGAAGCGGGCATCGAATCGCGCAGCAGGCCGGGCGGCGAATGCTGCCCGGAACGACGTTTTCATGCCCCCTTCAATCGAAAGGCGATTCTGCATCAAATCGGCGCAGGTCAGGCATACGCGCGGCCGTTGCCCATCGCGTTTTGGCCTCGTCGACATCGGCTGAAAGCCTGATGCCGACACCCGGCTGATCGCCTTGTAAGAATCTATACTCACCGAGGGTTGGGGGGCACAGATCGTGGATATCCCCCCCGAATGTTGCCCCCTGCTACATGCCCGTCGTCGGGTTGGAGTGAGATCTTTACAATAAGAGGGGGACGGATTGTGACATGTTGCGACAGGGACCTTCGCTGCAGCGGGACGACTCGCGCGAGTGTCGAACCGCCATCCGCGTGATCAGCCTGGAAACGGCAACCGAGCGTCGTCGTGCCTTTGCCGGGCGTGCGGAGAGGACGACGGCGCGGTGGTCCTTCTTCGACGCACGCACGACGCCGGACCCGGATCTGACCTGGAATCGCAACAGCCTGTTGCGGCACAAGGGGCGCGAGCTGCTGCCCGGCGAACGCGGCAACTATTCGAGCCATTTCGCGCTTTGGCGGGAGCTGGCGGCGTCGGATCATGACCAGTTGATCGTGTTCGAGGACGATATCTGGGTCGACTGGCCGTTCGTCGAACGCCTCGCGCGAACCGATCTCGCCGCGCATGGCGTGGGTTACCTCAACCTGATCGTGAAGCGGCTGGCTCCGTTCCGTGAGGTGGGCCATGTCGGCGAGCGCGCGCTGGTGCAGTTCATGGGATATACCCATGGCACCTGTTATGCGGTGACGCGGTCGCGTGCGGCCGAAAGCCTCGACTACCTCGGCCATGTCCGCGGCAATTTCGACAACATGCTCGACCGCAGCTGGGCGAACGGCTTTCCCAACCTGACCGTATTCCCCACGCCCGCCTTTGAACTCGGCTACAAGACGGGCTCCGCGATCGGTGCCGGGGACCGCTTCGCGGAAAAGCCTCCATCGACCGCCTGGAGGATCCGCCGGGCCGTGTATCGTCGCTGGGACCCGCTTCGCCGGGCGGCCTATATCGCCGGCCAGCAGACCGGTCTCGGCCCGCGCGCGCGCGCGTCGATAGACATTTAGGGCCGGCTGCACGCGTAACCGTGACAAACCGGATGGCTGTACTTTTACCCCCCTGCTTCGGCCCACGGGTTTTATCCGCCTGTCCGGGCTGGCAGCTCGCCGCACATATGGCGACCGACGGGGAGAGAGCCTGAAAGGCGAAAACCAGTCCGACAAGGAGGATTCGCTATGACGTCCGATCCGATCGTGCTCCGTCGGCCGGAGCGCGCCGAGGGCAGGGAGACCCGGTCCTTTCCGGTCACCCGGCGCATTCTCGTGACCGGAGGGTCCGGCTTCATCGGCTCCCATCTGTGCAAGCGGCTGCTCGATGACGGGCATGAGGTGCTGTGCGTCGACAATTTTTTCACCGGCCGCCGCCGCAACGTCGCGCCGCTGCTCGACCGACCCGGTTTCGAGGTGCTGCGCCACGACGTGACGTTTCCGTTGTTTGTGGAAGTGGACCAGATCTACAACCTGGCCTGCCCGGCCTCGCCGATCCACTACCAGTTCGATCCCGTCCAGACGACCAAGACGAGCGTCCTGGGCGCGATCAACATGCTGGGTCTTGCCAAGCGGCTGAAGGTGCCGATCCTTCAGGCGTCCACCTCGGAAGTGTACGGCGATCCGGCCATCCATCCGCAGACGGAGGATTATTGGGGCAATGTGAACCCGATCGGTCCGCGCTCCTGCTATGACGAGGGCAAGCGGTGCGCGGAGACCCTGTTTTTCGATTACCATCGGCAGCATGGGCTGGCGATCAAGGTTGCCCGGATCTTCAACACCTATGGCCCGCACATGCACCCGCACGACGGACGCGTGGTGTCCAACTTCATCGTCCAGGCGCTGACCGGCCAGCCGATCACCATTTTCGGCGACGGACGGCAGACCCGCTCCTTCTGCTATGTGTCGGACCTGGTCGACGGGCTTGTCCGGCTGGCTGATTCCGGGCCGGGAACGACCGGACCGATCAACCTCGGAAATCCCGGCGAGTTCACCATGCTGGAATTGGCGAAGTCGGTGATCGAGCTGACGGGATCGCGTTCCACCCTCGTGTACCGGGACCTGCCGCAGGACGATCCGCGCCAGCGGCGGCCCGATATCGAAGAGGCGCGGGACCGGCTCGGCTGGGCTCCGACGATCGCGTTGCGCGAAGGACTGACGCAGACGATCGACTATTTCGACCGGCTGTTGTCCGAGGATGAGGTGCCCGAACTCGCCCGCGTCAGCTGACCGGCGGTTCTCCGCCCGGCCTCAGCGCCGGGCGGAGGGCGCGCGGCTTAACTGGAGGCGCGCGCGCTCATAGGCGGACACCCAGTTCGCCATGATCGCCCAGCCGATCAGCTGCGCGCGCTTCGGCCACCCGATCTCCGGCTCGCGCGCCTCCAGCAGCGTCAGCACGTGCCGGCGCGGCGGCACGGCGTGGCGGGCGACAAAGGCCAGGCAGTCGCGCCATTCGGGTGAACGGTCGCGTGCGCCGCCCGCCGTCCGCCGCAGCTTGCCGGCGATTTCCGCCCAGGACCGTCGCGCCGGATGATCCACCACGGCCGCCTCGACATAGGCGCGGGCATAGCCTGCCGCGACCGCGCGCTGTCCCCATTCAGCATCGCCCCCCGACTTCAGCCCTGCGTCGAACCCGCCGACCTGGTCGATGACGCTGCGACGGGCGACCATGTTCGCGGTGACGGCATAGCCGCCCGTCTCGACATAGCGACGCTGCGGAAATGCGAGGATCTGGTCGAACAGCTCGGCCGTGGCGGGATTGCCCGGCACGGCCGGCACCACGCGCACCCGGCCGCCGATGAAGCCCAGCTCCGGCCGGGCGGCGAGCGCCGCGACGGCCGCGGAGAGCCAGCCGGGATGGGGGCGGCAGTCCGAATCGGTAAACGCGATGATCTCGCCCTGCGCCTCCCCGAGTGCACGGTTCCTGGCCCGGTAGGAGCCTGGCCGGGGCTCCCACAGGAACGTCGCCTCGGGGTGGCGTTCCGCCAGCCTGGCCAGCGAAAATCGGGGGGCGTTGTCGACCACGATGATCTCCACCGGCCCGGCATGATCCTGCCGAGCGAGAGCGGCCAGGCAATTCTCCAGCGCGACGGCATCGTCGAATACGGGAACGATCACCGAAACCGAGGCGGAAGGATCGATCATCGCATCTGCTCCTGGCGTGCGGGAACGAGCTGCAGCCCACGGGCCGCCTCGCGCAGCCTCAGAAGGGCGGCCCGGCCGACCGGCATCGCCGCGAGGATTGCGAAGGCGACTGCATAGGCGGCCGCCAGCAGCAAGGCCGTGCCGAGCACGCCCGCCGGCGCATAGCTTCTGTCGAGCATCGCCACGGCCACTCCCGCGGCCAGCATGGCCGGCGCGAACGGTGCCAGTGCACCGAGCAGGTCGGCCAGGCGTACCGGGCCTCGCCGCGTCGCTCGCCAGAACAGGACCGGCATGACGAGTGCGGTGGTGACGACATAGATCCGCGCCACACCCTCGGGACCCCATGGAAGCCCGACAGCGAACCCCGCGCATATCAGGGCGCTGTTGAAGGCGCCGACCCACATCATCTCCCGGCTGCGCCCCTGGCTGACATACAGCCAGCCGAGCGGGTTGGTGACGAGCTGAAGCGAGACGGCCGCCGCGAGCCAGGTCAGGATCGGCGCTGCCGCCAGCCAGTGCTTGCCCAGCACGATGAGGATCACGCGCTCGGGTGAGGCGACGGCGAAGGCGATCAGGGGCACGGTGACCAGCAGCGCGCTTTGCAGGGTTGACAGAAACACCGTGCGGTAGCGCGCCGCCTCATTGCGGGTACGGACCAGCACTGGCGTGACCACCCGGTTGAGCGGTGCGTTGACGAACAGCAGCGGCAGGCTGGCGATGCGATAGCCGCGATCATAGAGCCCCAGCGGCACGCTGCCCCACACCCTGCCGATCAGGATGTTGTCCAGGTTGCGCGCGGCGAAGTTGCACAGGCTGAACCCCAGCATGTTGCCGCCGAACCCGACCAGGTCGCGCACCTTGGCCAGCGGCGCGGGCCGTCCCGGCGTCCATCCGCTGAGCAGCCATGCCATCAGAAAGGTCGTGCCGCCGGTAGCCGCAGCGCGCACCCAGATTGCCCAATAGCTGGGGTGGATCAGTGCCACTCCGATGGCGGCCACCAGCCCGGCGACATTGGCCGTCAGGTCGATCGCGACCATTCGGCCGTAATGCATTTTGCGATTGAGCAAGGCGAGGTGCTGCACCGCCAGCGCGCCGAGCACGATCAGCCCGCCCGAGGCCATGGTCAGCGGCACCAGTCGCGGGTCCCCGTAGAAGGCCGCTACCAGCGGCGCTCCCGCGACCAGTATCGCGGCAAGGGCGGCGCCGATCGACAGGTTGACCCAGAACAGGGTGCTCAGCTCACCCGCATCGATCCGGTCGCGTTGGATGACCGCCGACGTCAGGCCGCCGTCCTGAAGCAGAGTCGCGAACAGGATCAACGGATAGATCATGGCCATCAGGCCGAAATCGCGTGGCTGCAGCAGCCGCGCCATCACGACGATGAATAATAGTTGCAACAGCGCCGCGGCACCCTGTCCCATGCCCGTCAGCAGGGCGCCCCTGACCATCGTCTTGCCTATGTGGCCAGCCACCAGTTTCCCCCGTCTGTTGACCCGTGTTCCGGTGCCTACAGCGGCGGGGCCGATCGTGGGGATGCGGGATTGCCTTGGGTGTTTTTGCCGCCACCGTCCGACGAGAATATCGAGCCGCGTCAGTTAGATATCACATGGATTATGTCTGCCGCCGTCGATGAGGCATATTATCATGACCAATCATTCATGACGACGCGCAGGGGTATGTTGCGATGATCGGAGTAAACC
>CAKTFL010000063.1 GCA_934555855.1 uncultured Sphingomonas sp.
GTTCAGCACATCAGCTTCCGCAACGACCGGCGCGGGTGCTGGCGTCGGTGTCGGAGCGGGCGTGCCGTTGTTGTCATCATCATCATCGTCGCCACACGCCGCCAGCAGCGACGATCCGCCGACCGCGGCCATGGTTATGCCAGCCGTCTTCAGAAACCTGCGACGTGCCGCACGGCGCTGTTCGCCCAGTGCCAGCACCTCGACGAGAGTATCATGATCGATCATGGTTGGTCCCCTGAAATGTCGCCGCCGGATCAGGCGTTGTTGGTGCTGGTCTTGATGTTGCCGTTGACGCCCTGCGGGAAGAAGCCGCCGGCCGTCACCGCCGCCCTGTTCAGGTAGACGATGTTGAGCACCTGACCCGCGCTCCGGCTGAACGCGATGCCGTTGTTATCGGTCGGCACGATGTTGGCGGTGAGGCCGATCGGGGTCGTGGTCTGGGCGAGGCCCTGGTCGAGGTCAGTCGGACCGTCCAGGCTGTCGCGGGCGTTAGAGACGAGTTCGGTATCGCCGCGGATCGTCGATGCCTTCAGGCCGGGCATGGCGCCCATCTGATCGATCGTCGTGCGGATAATGGCGGCGTGATACGCCTCCGCCGCCAGGATGCCGGCCGCCGCATCGACATAGGTCTTGTTGTTGATCAGCAGCGAGGACGAACCCTTGTAGGCCGTGACGCCCACATCCTCGAACAGGAACGCCGCGTAGAGGAAGCTGAGATCATCGGCATAGGGGTCGAAGAAGCTGGTCTGGGCCGCGTTGGCACCGGCATCGGCGATCAGGCCGGCCGCCCGCGCGGCAGAGCTGAATGCGCCGGTCGGGGTGATGCCGAGGTCAAGTTGAGGCTGTGCGACCGCCGCCGATCCGAGCGCAGTCCGCAGGAAGGTGACGTGCGCCAGCTCGTCCTGCGCGATCTCACGGGCATATTGCGCGACCGACTGGTCGGCGAAGTTGACCTTGCGCGCGCCGACGTTGAGCGGGAGAGAGTTGGCCGGCACGCCGGTGCTGCCGATGGACGCGCCCGGGATGGGGGTCCCGAAAGCGGCATAATAGTAGAAGTTCGCCTCGAGATATTCGAGGTTGAGCGCGAAGTTCAGGACGTCGGCCTCGCTGACCGTCTGCGCCGCGGCGGGCGAGGCGTAGGCGAATGCGCCACCCACGGCGGCTGCGCCCAACACCATTCGGAACATCTCTCGACGGTCGCTGCGGCGGCGCGCCCGATCGTCGAAAACCTGGGTCAGCTGATCGCTTTCAGTCATTGTTTTTCCCCAAATGATGGACGTCACCGACCGCGCGAAGCCCCGGACGCAACCGGTCGCGTCCTGCTGCCCACGAGATACAGCTCCTCCAACGCCAAAAACGTCGGAGGAACTATTTCGGGTCCACCACTGAGTTTATTTCAATGACTTATGTATCGCGCGCCCGAACGGAGTGGGCGGATGCCGACTATTGCACCAATCGCCGGTGTGTGCGGCCGGATTAGTCGGCGACAGCTTCGCCCTCGGCCGCGTCGCCGGCCGGCCGTTCGTACCAGGCATCGACCGGGCCGGTCAGCTTGATGGTCAGCGGCTGGCCATGGCGATCGACCTTCTTGCCGAGCGCGACCCGGATCCACCCTTCGGAGATGGAATATTCCTCGACGTCGCGCCGCTCGACGCCCTTGAACCGGATGCCGACCCCCCGCTCCAGCAGCGACTGGTCGAAATGAGGGCTGCGCGGATTGGTCGAAAGCCGGTCGGGAGGGGTATCGGTCATGCCGGGCGCTTTGCCGCAGCAGGCGATCGTCCGCCACAAAAAAAGGCGCCGGGATCGCTCCCGGCACCCTCGATCCGGCTCTCAATAGCCGTAATAGCCGTCATAGCCGCGGGGATAATAGCCGCGATAGTAAGGGCTTGGATAAACCCGTTCGCGGTAGATCACCGGCGGAGGCGGCGGCGCGTAATAGCGCTCGCGATATACGACCCGGGGTGGAGCGTCATAATAATAGCCACGGTCGTAATAACGGTCGCGATTGCTGCCCGCGATGGCCGCGCCTACGCCTAGTCCGACGATACCGCCCAGCAACGCACCGGCGGCGACGTCCCCGCCCCGATCGCGGTGCCTGTAACCGCCCCAGCGCTGCGCCTCGGCAGGCGCGGCCGCCGACAAAGCCGTCGCGAACAGAGCCGCACCCATGCCCACCTTGGTCAGAAATCCCTTCATCTCGAACCTCCTGCATTGTTGCGCATGGTCCGCACGGACTGAACCGGCGGGCGTGCGAACATGTTGGTATCCTTGCCCGATTCGGTCTGAATGGACCGGGAACGGAGCGTTCAGCGGGCGTTTAGGAGCGGTTGGGAGTTGATGGACGGGTGACCTACATGCCCGACCGTGTCATGCTGGCTCGAAAGGCGCGAACGGCTCGCTTGAGTTTTTGATCGCGATCATCGAGACTTAGCGAGATGAGCGGAGCAAACCGCGCGCAACCCCCGACCGGATCGGGGCGTTTGAAGGGCGGCAAAGGGGAGAAGTTCGTGGCGGCATGGCGGACGGGTTTGGCGGCAGCAGCCGTCGTGGCGATGGCGACGAGCAGCCCGGCCGCGGCTGAATCAGCACGGGAGCTGCTGACCCAGGCGTCGTTTGCCGACCGGGACAAGGCGGTGGCGCTCGGCCGGGTCGACAACGCGTTCCGCTTCGCCTCGGCGGCCTTGCGATCACAGCCGAGCGATGCGGAGGCACGGCTGATGCAGGCCACGGCGCTCGGCTATCGGGCGAAGCTGACCGGCAGCCGGGCCCAGGCAATCGAGGCCCGCAAGGCTTTCGAGAGCCTGGTTCAGCGAAACCCTCGTGACGCGGAGGCGCAGTTGGCACTCGGCGCCTGGCATATCGGCGCGGTATACCGGCTCGGGCGGCTGGTCGGGCGAGCGGCGCTCGGCGCTCAGAAGCCGGCCGGCTTTGCGGCGCTGGACCAGGCGATTTCACTCGGCGGCAATCGTGCCCTGTTCACCGGGCTGGCGGCGCTGCTGCGGCTTCAGATGGATCCGTCGGACCAGCGCGGACGAGTTCTGGCCGAAACAGCTGCTCGCGGGGCCACGCCTACCGCGCTCGACCGCATCCTTCAACGTGCGGCCGTGCAGGTGCTGGTGCCGCTGCGCGCGGGCAACGCCGCCGCCGCCAAGACACTCGCCGCGCGGCTGCTGCCCTTCGGACAGTTGCCGGGCGAAAGCTGACCGCGCGTTCCGGCAAGCGCCTGCCCGAGGCCGGAGCGGGCACCCGGCGTGGCTGAAACTTCGCAAACCGGCGGGTCATGCCGGACATGTTCCGGCATACACCGTGCGACCTATGCCCGGCCGTCGATTGTCAAGGCACGGTGGACCCCAGGACCAGTCCGGGGTGACACGGTCCGTGCGGGCATGTCTTGACGTTGCAGAGGTCGCGGCGATCGCCCCTCGCTCGTGGCAAGGCAGGCCGCCTACCCCCGACCCGTGCGCGCGTGGGCAGCTTGGTGCCGCCCACGCCGCAACTGGCCTTATGCGGCTTCCTTGGACCGGCTGGCGCGCTTGCGCTCGTGCGGATCGAGGTGACGCTTGCGAAGGCGGATCGACTTGGGCGTCACCTCCACCATCTCGTCATCGTCGATATAGGCGATCGCCTGCTCCAGCGTCATCTTCTTCGGCGGGGTCAGGCGGATGGCATCGTCCTTGCCGCCCGACGCGCGGAAGTTGGTCAGCTGCTTCGCCTTCATCGGATTGACCTCCAGGTCATCCGTCTTGGCGTTCTCGCCGATGATCATGCCCTCATACAGCGCTTCGCCATGGCCGACGAACAGGATGCCGCGATCCTCGAGCGGCCCGAGCGCATAGGACTGCGCCTCGCCCGCGCCGTTGGAGATGAGGACGCCGTTCTTGCGGCCCTCGATCTGGCCCTTGTGCGGGCCATACTTTTCGAACAGCCGGTTCATGATGCCCGTGCCGCGCGTGTCGGACAGGAACTCGCCATGATAGCCGATCAGGCCGCGGCTGGGCGCGGAGAAGGTGATGCGCGTCTTGCCGCCGGAGGACGGACGCATGTCGGTCATCTCCGCCTTGCGAAGGTTCATCTTCTCGACGACGGTGCCCGAATGCTCGTCGTCCACGTCGATGACGACGGTCTCGTAAGGCTCGGTGCGCTTACCGGCCTCGTCCTCGCCGAACAGCACGCGCGGGCGGCTGATGCCGAGTTCGAAGCCCTCGCGGCGCATCGTCTCGATCAGCACGCCGAGCTGAAGCTCGCCTCGGCCCGCGACCTCGAAGCTGTCGCGGTCGGCCGCCTCGGTCACCTTGATCGCGACGTTGGTCTCCGCCTCGCGCATCAGGCGGTCGCGGATCATGCGGCTGGTCACCTTCGTGCCCTCACGGCCCGCCATCGGCGAATCGTTCACCGCGAAGCGCATCGACAGCGTCGGCGGATCGATCGGCTGGGCGTGGATCGGCTCGCTCACCGTCGTGTCGGCGATGGTGTTCGCCACCGTCGCCACCGTGAGGCCCGCAAGGCTGATGATGTCGCCAGCGCGCGCTTCCTCGACAGGCACGCGCTCCAGGCCGCGGAAGCTCATGAGCTTTGAGGCGCGGCCGGTCTCGATGACGTTGCCGGCATCGTCCAGCGCGTGGATCGGCTGGTTCACCTTGACCACGCCCGACTGGACGCGGCCGGTGAGGATACGACCCAGGAAGTTATCGCGGTCGAGCAGCGTCACCAGGAAGCTGAACGGCGCATCCTCGTCCAGCGCGGGCGGCGGCACATGGTCGACGATCTTCTGGAACATCGGCGTCAGCGTGCCCTCACGCGCGTCCATGTCCTCGCTGGCATAGCCATTGCGGCCCGAAGCGTAGAGCACAGGGAAATCGAGCTGCTCGTCGGTCGCCTCAAGCGTGACGAACAGGTCGAACACCTCGTCCAACACCTCCTGGATACGCGCGTCGGAGCGGTCGACCTTGTTGACCACCACGATCGGGCGCAGGCCGAGCGCCAGCGCCTTGCCGGTCACGAACTTGGTCTGCGGCATGGCGCCCTCGGCCGCGTCGACCAGCAGAATTACGCCATCAACCATCGACAGGATGCGCTCCACCTCGCCGCCGAAGTCGGCGTGGCCGGGCGTGTCGACGATGTTGATCCGCGTGCCTTCCCACTCGATCGAGGTCGGCTTGGCGAGAATGGTGATCCCGCGTTCCTTTTCGAGGTCGTTCGAGTCCATTGCGCGCTCCTCGACGCGCTGGTTGTCACGGAACGTGCCCGACTGGCGGAACAGCTGGTCGACAAGGGTGGTCTTGCCGTGATCGACGTGCGCGATGATCGCGATATTACGCAGTTGCATCGGAAATCCTGGAAGTGGCCGCGCGTTGGGCACAGCCGTCGCGGGCGCCCTTAGCCGAAATGGCACGTCACGAAAAGCCGCAACGCTCGACAGGTGTGATATGCGGGTGATACAGTTGATCGACAATGCGATGTTCGCCACAAGCGATGTGATCGCTGGCGCGGGAGACACGAGAATGGCCACGACTGCCGATACCCTGACCGCCGACAAGCCGCTGACGCTGACCCCGCCCGATCCGGTCCCGACCGTGCAGGCGGAAAAGGCCGCCGGGCTGGTGCCGGTGGACGACGGCAAGAAGAGCCAGCTCAACGCGCGGGTCGAGCAGTTCGTGGACGATCTGGTCGCGCAGGACGTGAACAGCCCCGAGTTCGGCAGGCGCGTCGACGCGATCACGGCGATGGGACAGAAGGAGATCCGCGACGCGGCGGGCCAGTCCAACCGCTTTCTCGATCGCCCGGTTCGCGCGATGGACAAGGATAACGGCGTCGGCGCCGACCTTGCCCAGTTGCGCCGCGTGGTCGAAGACCTCGATCCCGGCAAGAAGGGCAATCTGTCCGCGCCGCAGAAGCTGTTCGGGATCATCCCGTTCGGGTCGAAGATGCGGAACTACTTCGACAGCTACAAATCCTCGCAGACGCATATAAGCTCGATCCTGAACAGCCTGACGTCCGGAAAGGACGAGCTGCTCATGGACAATGCCGCGATCGATACGGAGCGCGCCAACCTGTGGGCGGCGATGGGCCGGCTGGAACAGATGATCCACCTGTCCAAGGGGATGGACGCGCGGCTGGAGGACAAGGCCAACGAGCTGGATCACACCGATCCCGCCAAGGCGAAGGCGATCCGCGAGACCGCGCTGTTCTACACCCGCCAGCGTACCCAGGACCTGCTGACCCAGATGGCGGTCAGCGTGCAGGGTTATCTGGCGCTCGACTTGGTCAAGAAGAACAATGTCGAGCTGGTTAAGGGCGTCGATCGGGCCTCCACCACCACGGTCGCGGCGCTGCGAACCGCCGTGACGGTGGCGCAGGCGCTGACCAACCAGCGCCTGGTGCTGGAACAGATCACGCAGCTGAACACCACCACGGCGAACATCATTGATTCGACCGGCAAGCTGCTGAAGGAGAATACCGCCCGCATCCACGAACAGGCGGCGTCCGCGACTATCCCGCTGGAAACGCTGCAGCGCGCGTTCCAGAACGTCTACGACACAATGGACGCGATCGACACCTTCAAGGTGAAAGCGCTGGATTCGATGAAGACCACCATCGATGCGCTCGGCAACGAGGTGGAGAAGTCGAAAGGCTATATCGCGCGGGCCGAGGGCGCGGCGCAAGGTGCGGGTCAGCTGAGCGGCCCGGCCAGCCAGTTCAAGCTGGAGGCAATGTAGCAGGACGATGGCAAGCGAAGTCGACCAGCAGATCGAGCGCGCGCGGGAGGTGATGGCCCGCATCGCCGCGGGTCAGGACGGGCGGGCCGGCGCCCCCCCACGCCGACGGGCGGACCGACGCCGTGACACGGCGACGCGGCGCTTCGTCATGATCGTGGCCGCGAACCTCGCCATCCTGCTTGCGGCCGGGATCATCGGCTGGGTCACCCCGATCGGCATGGGCGGCGCGATCCTCATGCTTGGCCTGATGGTCGCAGTGACGCTAGCCCTCGCCTTTGCGCCCGCACAGCGGGTCCCGACGGAAAAGAGCCTGCGCGAGGTCGACTTGAAAGTACTTCCCGCCCAGACGGAGCGCTGGCTGGAGAGCCAGCGCGACGCCCTGCCCGCCGCCGCCCGCCCAGTGGTCGACGCGATCGGCGCGCGGTTGGGAACCCTGTCGCCGCAACTGGGGGAGGTCGGCGGATCGACCGATACCGCTTTCGAGATCAGGCGGCTGGTCGGCGAGCAGCTGCCCGCTTTCGTCGCCGATTATGCGCGCGTGCCGGAACCGCTGCGCGCGGTGGAGCGCAACGGGCGGACCCCTGATTCGGAACTGATCGCCGGCTTGCGCCTGATCGAGCAGGAAATTGCCGAGATGACCGAAAGGCTGGCCCAGTCGGACCTGGACAGTCTCCAGACCCGCGGCCGCTACCTCGAAATCAAGTATCGCGACCAGCAAAGCGCCGACTGAGCAGTGGATATTGTTGCGAATTTACAACGATCCGGACGGACCCGGTTATCAGATCGGCTCTGGTCACTTGTCAGTAACCTTTGCCGATGCAATATGGTGCGGCACGGAAGGGAGATTCCATATGCGTCTTGCTAAGTACATGGCGGCTGTTGCCGCTGCCACTCTCGCCATCAGCCCGGCCATGGCCGCTGTTGCCAACCCGGCTGCCAGCCTGTCGGTTGCCAAGTCGGCTCGCGCCACCTCGGCGAAGGGCAAGGACAAGCTCGCGGGCGGCGGCATCATCGTCGCTGTCATCGCCGCTGCTGCGGTGGTCGCGGGCGTCGTCGTCGTTGCCGACGAGGATGATGACGCGGACAGCAACTAAGCTTCACGCTTAGCGCTATTCGGAAAAGGGGAGCCGCGAGGCTCCCCTTTTTCGTATGGGGGCCGGGTAAGCGCATCTTCTGGCCGGTCATGCCCGACTATTTCTGCCGCGATGCGAAATAATCTCATCACGGATGTGTCGGAAATCATGCGGGCTTCGTTGACGGCGATGTGAGCGGGGCTGTCCTTCCGCGAACCGGCAAGGCGTTCAGGCTGGTCCTCGCCAGGCTCCCGCGAACGCCGGACACGCTACAGCTGGGGCGATACGCAATCCACGTCGGGCCGCTTCGCTTGCGGCGACCGGTTTAGCCTGACTTATCGCGTCACACGTTCATTCATCGTGACTGAAGCATCCTCGTGCTCCCGCGAAGGCAGGAGCCTGAAGCCTAATCTTGTGCTCCCGCAAAGTGGGAGTCCAGTCTGTGCTCGCGCCTTCGCGCGAGCACAAAGATGTAGTGAGTTGCTGATCAGTTGTTTCTACGCCAGGATCAGCGTCGAGGGGCCTAAGCGACAATGCTTGGAGGCTGCGGGGCTCCCGCGTCTGCGGGAGCACTGGTTTAGACCGCGCCCGAACGCGATGCGGCGGGCCCGATGGCCGCCCCCCCGCACCCTATCTTACTTCAGGCAGGCGACGATACCCTCGATCACCGCGATGGTTTCCTGCGGGTCGCGGACGCGGACCGTGTCGAGGCCCAGCTCCTTGGCGGGATAATCGTTGCCGCCTGGGAAGATCGCGTCGCCGATGAACATCATCGCGTCGAGCGGGATGCCGCTCGCCTCGTTCAGCTTACGCAGGCCGTAAGCCTTGTCGACGCCCTCGCGCGTGATGTCGATCGAGGTCGCGCCCCCCATGTTGATCGACAGGCCCGGCAGCCGCTGCCTGAGGTCGGCCTGGATCACCTTGCGCTTGGCGAAATCCGGGTCCCAATGCTCCTTGGCCTCCAACGGCGCCTGCTGGCCGAGCGCAGAGAAGGTGATCTGCGATCCGCGATCCTCGATCCGCTCGCCCCAGGTCTGTTCGGGAACGAAGCCGGTCGCCTGAAGCGACGCGTCGAACGCTTCCAGGATCTTCTTCTTCGTATCTTCGTCGAACAGCTCGGCATAGACC
>CAKTFL010000064.1 GCA_934555855.1 uncultured Sphingomonas sp.
CCTCGGTCAGGCCGACGACGTTGAACAGATTGTCGGCATTCACCGCGAGTTGCACGTTTTCGCGAAGGTTGATCGCTGCGCCGATGCTGGTCACGCCATAATCCTTCAGCGCCACGCCGTTGCCGGCATCGGCGTAGATCTTGCCGATATATTTGTACCGGGCATACACCTCGCCCAACCCGTTAGGCAGGGTCACGGTCGGCGTGATCGTGAACAGCGTCGCTGGCGTGCGCTCGGGCCGGTTGCCCGAAAACTGCTCGCCCGCGCTGACCCCGTCGATTTCCAGGTCCTGGAGCTTGGGGTCCTGGAACACGCCCTGGAAGTTGATCGCGATCCAGTCGACGGGGCGCACCGCCGCGTCGATCTCCACGCCGATGGTCCGCAGGTCCGCGTTGATGTTCTGCTGCTGCGTCGGGTTTTCCGGATTGGCGAAATTATAGTTCTGGTTCTTGAAGTTGGTGCGGAACACGGTCGCCGACCCGCTGAACAGGCGGCCATATTGGTAACGGACGCCCGCCTCGTACAGCTCGATGGTGGTGATGGGATCGACATTGTTGGTCTGGAAGCCGTTGGCATAGCGCGCATAGACGGCGAAGTTGGGCGTGATCAGATAGTTGGCACCGACCGTATAGGCGGCGCGGTCCCGCGTGTTCCGGCGCGTGGCGAAGGTGCCGTCGAAGGTCGATCCAACGGTGCGGACCACGCCGACCACGCCCGCCGGTACAGCCTGGTTCACCGGCGCCGCATTGCCGTCGCGCGCGGTCGCCTTGTCGCTTTCCCAGCGGATGCCGCCATCGATCCTGAGGTCGCCGATCGCCAGCTCGTCATTGACGTACAGCGACACCGCATGGTCGCGCCGCTCGCGGATGCCTGCGCCCCAGTCGCCATAGGAGACCAGGCCGTTGTCGCTGAGCGTGCCCACCACATTGTTGCCCGCGTCGAGCGCCACCACGTCGTAGATGTCGCTGTTGGTCCGCACGTCGTTGACGACGCTGGCGGTCGCCGACTGGTCCTGGTCGCGGCTGACATAATAATACATCACGCCCGCAGTCAGCGAGTTGGTGAAGCCGCTGCCGCTATATTCCCAGCGTCCGCCGGCGTTCAGGCCGAAATCCTTGCCATCGATATAATCGTGGTTGAGCGTGGTGCGCTGAAGAAAGCCGTTGCCGTTCAGCGCGTTCAGCTCCGCCAGCTGGTTGGCGCCGAGCAGCACGCCGGTTCGCAGGTTCTTGATCCCGAACCGCGCCGTGGTCGGAAAGGCGGCGAGCCCGGCAGTCAGCAGGTCGTTGATCGGCGACACGGCCGTCACGCCCGTCCCGGTCGGCGTCAGGTAGTTGGCCGCGCTGGTCAGCCCGGCATTGCCGGTGCCCGATCCGGGGAACAGCCCGTTGAAGTCATATGAATATTTTAGGTAGCGCGCCTTGGCGAACAGCTCGATTGAGTCCGTCAGCGGCTTGTCCACGTCCAGCCGGATTTGCGCCGTCTTTGCCCTTATCCCGTCGCGATAGCGGAACTCGCGGAAACCGCTGGGATGGGCGTTGGTCGACACGGGCACGGCGATGTTCGAGAACGCGTCGCCGCCCACATTGCCGAACTGGGTGCCGAGCCCCGGAATGCTGCGCGGCTCGTTGTTTTCGAAGCGATAGGGCTGGTCGGCGTAATAGGCGTTCTCGACGGTACCGCCCTTGGCCGACAGCCGGATCGAGCCACCGCCATCGAAACGGTATTCCAGCGTCCCCTTCAGCCGCCAGCCCTGGTAATCGAACGGGTTCTTGCGAACGCCCGGGCTCGACTGGAAATAGCCGCCGGCGCTGAACGCCAGGTTCTGGGCGATCGGCGCGGAATAATAGAAATCGCCACGCTTCAGCCCGTAATTATAGGCGGTCGCCCGCGCCCGCGCCTCTGGCCGGTCGAAGCTCAGCCGGCGCGAGATAAAGTTGATGGTCGCGCCCGCACCGTTGACGGTCAGGATGCCCGATGATCCGCCCTTGACCGCTTCCAGCCGGTCGATGGTCAGATCCTGGTCGAAGAAGAAATCGGCCCCGCCGCCCCCGTAAAGGATCGGCATCCCGTCCTCTTCCAGCTGCACGAAGCGCTGGCCGCCCCCTTGCAGGCCGCGCACCGAATAATTGTTGGAAACCTGTCCCGCCGTGCCTTCCACGAAGATGCCGGGCACCAGTTCCAGCAGGTCCGCCGTGGAGCGCGGCGCCCGGCGGTCGATCGCGTCGCGATTGGCATAGGTGATGTCGGCGGAGGCGGTGATCAGCGGCCGGTCGCGCGAGGTGGTGCCGGTGACCACGATGTCCTGAAGGTTCTCGTTGCCGTCGCTGCCCTCGCCCTCGCCCTGTTGCGGGGCAGGGGTGACCTGATCGTTCTCGCCGGGCACGGTCTGCGCCAGCGCCGGGCCGAACGGCAGCAGCGCGGCGCCCGCCAGCAACAGGGCGCGCACACTGATGCGATGCAAATCGGACATGGTCCCCTCCCGATCACGGCGCCGTTTTCCGGCGTCACGTCAGCAGGATAATCCCGGACCGGGCAGGTGGCAACTCGGCGGGCAGGGGGGTAATTCCCCCCGGAACCCGCCGTGTTGACGCCCCTGCCGGGCAGGCCGACCATGGTCCACCCGGCAGGCGGGAGGCACCAAGATGCATCGCACTACCTCCAGCACGCTCGCGATCGCGCTGGTCCTGGGATCGATGGCCATGCCGGCCAGTGGCCAGGAAACCCAATCCCAGCCCGACCAGACCCAGCCCGACCAGACCCAGCCCGCTCCCCAGACCCCGCCGGAACCGCAACCCGGCGACCAGCCGCAGCTCGGCGACCAAGCCGCGCCGCAAGAGGATATCGTGGTGGTCGGCACCGCCGGCGCCGGCACCCGGCGTCAGGACGCCGCCTATGCCGTGACCACGATCGACAGCACCACCGCCCAGCGGCTGGGCACCGCCAGCACGGCTGAGGTGCTGCGCGCGGTGCCGGGGGTCAGCACCGAATCCTCGGGCGGCAAGACCGGCGCGAACATCTTCGTGCGCGGCTATCCGTCGGGGGGCGATGCCGAATATGTGACCTTCCAGTCCGAAGGGGTGCCTTTCTTCCCGCCGCCCACTTTGTCCTTTCTCGAAAACACGCAGCTGATCCGCATCGACGAGACGGTGCAGCGGGTGGAGGCGGTGCGGGGCGGGACCGGCGCGCTGTTTTCCAACGGCCAGCCGGGTCTGACCGTCAACCTCGTCCAGCGCGAGGGGACGCAGACGCCGCAGGGAATGGTGAAGCTGACCGCCACCGATTTCGACGAGATCCGCGCCGACGTTCTCGCCTCCGGCCCGCTCGACGCGCACACGACCTATATGGTCGGTGGCTATTATTCCGTCTCGAACGGCATCCGGGACCCCCGCTTTCAGGCGGAAAAGGGCGGCCAGATCACCGCCAACCTGCGCCACGATTTCGACCGCGGGTCGATCCTGGTCTTCGGCCGCTATCTCGACGATCGCGGTCAGTGGCTGCTGCCGATCCCGGTGGTGGTGGACGGACATGACGTCCGCAGCTTCCCCGGCTTCGACGCGGGCACCGGCACGCTGGTCGGCCCCGACACCCGCTTTACCACCCGCAACGACGGCTCGCGCCCCGACCTGGCCGATGGCCGCGGCGCGCGGATCGGCAATGTCGGCACCAATGTCGACCTGGAGCTGGCGGAAGGGCTGAACCTGCGCGAGCGGGCAAGCTGGCTGACCGGCCATGCCGACACCACCGGGCTGGTGCCGGGCGGCACTCCGCCGATCACCGCGGACGCCTATGCTGCGGCACTTGGCGGCACGGTCGGCTCGCTGTCGCTGGTGTCGACCGGCGCGCCCGTGGCGGCCGGCCAGCAGGTGCTGGAGGCGGGGATCTGGACGGTTCGCAAGCGGATCGCCTCCTTCGTCAACGATGCCGCGCTGGAATGGCAGCGGGGCGGCAACAAGCTGACCGGGGGCGTCTATTACGCAGACTACACGACGCGGGACCGCTGGGACCTGGGCAACAGCCTGTTGCTGACCGCAGAGCCCAATGCCCGCCGGCTGAACCTGACGCTGGGTGACGGGCGGATCGTGACCCGCGACGGCTTCACCAGCGGGTCGAGCTTCAGGGTCAATGCCCGGTACGAGGGGTATGACCTGGCGGGCTACCTCGCCGACGAATGGCAGATCACCGACGCGCTGCGCGTGGATGGCGGCGTCCGCTGGCAGCAGCACATCGTCCATGGCACGCTGGAGAATAACGGGACGGCCGGGGCGGCGGGGACGGACGGCAATCCGCTGACGCTGTACGACAACGGGGCCAACGTGCTCACCGGCACCTTTCGCACCATCCGCTACAAGGACGACCGCTGGTCGTGGACCGCGGGCGCCAATTACGACCTGACCCGCTCGCTGGGGCTGTTCCTGCGCTACAGCCGGGGCAACAGCTTTCCGTTCTTCGACAATCTGCGCGACGGGGTGACCGTGGCGCCCAGGGTCGACACCTATGAAGGCGGGGTCAAGGCGACGACCGGCCCGGTCAGCCTGTACGCCACCGGGTTCCACAATCGGTTCAAGGGGCTGGCGACCAGCGTCATCGTCAACGGCGCGCCGATCTTCTCCATCGGCGGGGCGCGGGCGACCGGCGTCGAGCTGGAGGGGCAGGTGCGCCCCTTTGCCGGGCTCAGCGTGTCGGCGTCGGGGACGTACCTCGACAGCACCTATCGCAACTTCTTCACCGACGGTGGCGCGACCGACCTGTCGGGCAACCGCGTCCAGCGCCAGCCGCGCTGGCAGTGGCGCGTGACGCCCGCCTATCAGCTCGACCTGGGCGCGGAGGCGAAGGTCGGCGCCTATGCGACGATCGGCTATGTCGGAAACCGCTTTTCCGACGTGCAGAACCTCCAGGTCCTGCCGCGCTACTACAAGCTGGACGCGGGCGTGACGCTGGACCTCAACCGGCAGGTGCAGTTCCAGGTGATCGGCGACAATCTGACCGACGAGCATGGGCTGACCGAGGGCAATCCCCGCCTGATCGGCGCGCAGGGGTCGGGCGTCATCCTGGCGCGGCCGATCGTCGGTCGCTCGGTCCGGCTCGGTGGGACCGTGCGTTTCTGAGCGGATGAAGTACGGACAAGCCGACATGACCGCCCGATGGACGCGCCCCCTGCTCGCCGCCACGCTCGCCCTGCTGCTCCCGGCGCAGGCCCGACCGCAAACCCAACCGCAGACCCAACCGCAGACAGGGGCTCCCAGCCCGGCCGACATCTACGGCCCGCTGTTCGAGGCGGTTCAGCTGGGCCGGGTGTTTCCCGACGGCAAGACCTTTGCCGATGCCGTCCCACGCCAGGCGCCCGACGCCATCCTGGCGGCATGGCGGGCCGAGCGCCCCAACAGCCCGGAGGCGCTGCGCGCGTTCGTGCTGAAGCATTTCCAGGTGCGCGGGGCGGAAGGGGCCGCACGTCCGCCGCTGCGCGCTCATATCCGCGAGCTGTGGCCGGTGCTGGGCCGCGCGCCGCTCGCCCCGCCCGCCGGCTCTTCGGCGCTGATGCTCAATTACGGCTTCGTCGTGCCGGGCGATCGATTCCAGGAGCTGTATTATTGGGACAGCTATTTCACCATGCTGGGCCTGAAGGCGGACGGGCAGGGGCCGCTGGTCGAGGCGATGCTGGCCAATTTCGTCGATCTGGTCGAACGCTACGGCCATATCCCAAACGGCACGCGCAGCTATTTCCTCAGCCGGTCGCAGCCGCCCTTCCTGGCGCTGATGACGGAGCTGTCGGTCGCCCGCGACCCGGCACTCGCGGCCAGGCGGCTTGCTGCGCTGAAGCGGGAGCACGCCTTCTGGATGGCGGGCGCGGACTGCCTCGACCGGACGGGCGCGTGCCGCAACGTCGTGCGGATGCCCGACGGCAGCCTGCTCAACCGCTATTGGGACGCGCGCTCGACGCCGCGCGACGAGTCCTGGCGCGAGGATCGCGAGACCGCGGCCGCAGCCGCCCCGCGCGCGCCGGAGTTGGTGCAGCGAGACCTGCGCGCCGCGGCGGAATCGGGCTGGGACTTCGGCTCCCGCTGGCTGCGCGATCCGCAAAAGCTGGCCAGCATCCACACCACGGAGATCGTGCCGATCGACCTCAATAGCCTGTTATGGGCCAGCGAGCGGATCATCGCTCGCCGCTCCCGCGAGGCGGGCGACACGGCGGGGGCGGCCGCGTTCGAGCGAATGGCGGCCACGCGCCGGGCGGCAATCGACCGCTATCTGTGGCAGGCGCGCGAGGGCCGCTTCGCCGACTGGGACATGACGACGCGGGCGGCGACACCGGCGGTATCCGCGGCGACGCTGTTTCCGCTGTTCGCCGGCCATGCCACCCCGGCGCAGGCGAGGGCGGTCGCCGCCTTCGCCAGCGCGCGCCTGACCGCGCCGGGCGGCCTCAGAACCTCGTCCATCCGCACCGGCCAGCAATGGGATGCGCCCAATGGCTGGGCACCGCTGCAATGGGTCGGCATCGAGGGGCTGGCACGCGCGGGGTTCGAGCCGCAGGCCCGGACGCTCGCCGCGCGCTGGATCGCGACGGTGAACCGCACCTATCGCGAAACGGGCAAGCTGCTGGAGAAATACGACGTGGAGGAACGCCGCCCGGGGGGCGGGGGCGAATACCCGACCCAGGACGGCTTTGGCTGGACCAACGGCGTCACCGCCGCCCTGATCGCCCGCTGGCCCGACCTCGATCCCGACCCGCCGCGCGGGTCGTAGGGATCAGAATGTCATCTGGACGGTCAGCGTATCGCCATAGGAGCCAGGGGCCGGGTTCTGTCCCGCCGGAATGACGGGATACAGGGTCGCCGATCCCAGATTGGTGGTGAAGAACACGAAGGCGCTGCCCGAGATGGTGCGCGTCCCTCCCGAACCGTCGCCGAATATCTGGGTGCGCGCGGCATCAAGATAGACCTGATAGGCGAGGCGGTTGGGACCGCTGGTCAGATAGCGCGCGGTCGCGACGCCGCTTTGCCCGGGACTGAGGGAAATGGTGTAGTTCACCTGTTCCAGGCCAGAACATGACGCGGAAATGCTGGTGGTCGTTGTCACCTGCGTCTTGGTGACGGCATTATAGGCGCCGAACGCGATCGGATTGGCCGTGACGTTGCACGAGGCGGCATGGGACGGCCCCGCAGCAAGAAAGGTCGCGCCGACAAGGGCAGCGGCAAGCGCCGCTGCCCTTGTCGGGACCAATCGGACTGACGGGAAAGCCATGCTTTATCCGCGACCTGACACGAGCAGCGCGGCGCGCGATCAGTAGGTGATCGTCGCCGTCACGGTATCGGTGTACGAGCCCGGGGTCGGCAGCTGGCCGGCCGGGATGCGGCCATAGACGTTGATCGTCTGCGACGCGCCGATGCCGGTGCCGGCCACGGTGTTGGTGCCCACCGTCGCGCCCCACAGCGCCGAACGCGCGGCATCGCTGTAGACGGCATAGTTCAGGGTCTGGCCGCCATTGGCCATCTTGCGCGTCGCGACCGTGGCGCCGCTGCCGCTGCCCGCGTCGAGGCCGACCGAGTAGTTGGTCGTGTTGGTGCAGCTGACCGCCAGCGTGGTGGCGGCGTCGAGCTGCCCCGAATTGTATGTCCCGAAGGCGAGCGGGTTGGCGGTGATCGAGCAGGTCGCCTGCACCGTGGCGGATACGGCCATGGAGGAATTGGCGGTAGCCGCGTGCGCGCTGCCGGCGCTTCCCAGCACAACAAGCGCAGCAAGCCCGGCCAGACGGCTGTGACGCAGGGCAGCGACAAATGCGCTTGACTTCATGACTTGGTCCTTTGTAATGCAATGTAACGTTGGGTTAGATTTCGTATCCCAATAAAATCCCACACCACAGTTAATTCAAATATAATTTTGCTGATCACTTATCTTTATGACTGTGATCGGATTAATTGGTATTATCGTGAGTGCCAGAGTTATCACCGGAAGAATGGGTCATGTCGCAGACGGTATCTACCGTGGCGAGCGCACCATTAGCAGGGGGTGCGACCATATTGGCTTGGCATTGCGTGCCGTCCGGCATCGTCGCCTTGAACCGATGGGCGCCGACAAGGTCGGGAAAATAAGCCTGCCCGTCGAAACCGGACTCGGTGGCCTCGGCGCCGCCATCCAGGAACAGGCGTGATCCGACCGGCAGTGGGCTGCCGTCGGCCAGCCGGATGATGGCAAGCACCTCATGCAGGCGCCGGACCCCGAACCGGGCGATCGCGCCCGACCGATCACCGGGGGCGACGCTGGCCTCCAGCTGCTGCCAATTCACGTCGAGCGGCAGGTCGCTCGGGTCGATCCCCAGCTTGTTCGGCTGGTAGGAGACCAGTCCGGGGACCAGCAGCCGGCCATGCGCGTTCGTCCGGCCGACCGGGCGATTGTTGAGCGTCACCGCCACATTGCCCAGCCCCTGCGTGTCGACCAGCGCAAAGCCGTCGGTGATCGTGTTGGCCGCGTAGACCGCGCCGCCCATGGCGACCACGCTGCCCCGTGCCGTCGCCTGGACGAAGGTGGAGCCGCCATAGCTGTCGATCCCCAGGCCGACATCGGCGCTGCGCCCCCGGTAGCGCATTTCGCCTAGCAGGCGTTTCGCGGCGCCGGTGGCGGCATAGGCGCGCCAGCCGATATCACCGGGGTCGAAGGCGGGACGGCTGGCGTCGATCGTCGCCTGGCCGCTCGACGTCTCATATTGGGTGTTGATCGAGCCGCGCCCGCCGAAGCGGAAGCTGATCCCGGCGGACATGGCCGCCTTGCGGCTCTTCAGATCGCCATAGCCGGTGGCATAGAGATAGGCCCGGCCGAACAGTTCGCGCGAATAGGTCGCCGAGATCAGTGACGTGCGAACGCCCGGCCGCAGCACGAAGCCGCGGTCGGTCGCAAGGTC
>CAKTFL010000065.1 GCA_934555855.1 uncultured Sphingomonas sp.
GTCGGAAAGGCGCGCATCAGGTAGTCGATGACGTAGTCAGTCGGCGACAGGTCGATCTCGGGGTCGGCGCGTTCGTCGGCCGACATCTGGGACAGGCGGCGGTCGAGGATGGCCTCGGCGGTGGTGACCAGCTGCAGCACGATCGACTGCCCGGCCTTGAGATGGCCCTCGACCGCGGCGATGACGGTCGGCAGTTTCATGGCGAGGAGCACCTGCCCGAAGAAGCGCTGCTTGGTCGACTCCAGGCGCGAGCGGGCCGATGCCTTGGCGCCGCTGTTCAGCGTCTCGCCCTTCAGCCCGTCGGTGACGCCGGTCATCTCCAGCGCCGCCTCCATGTTCTGGTGGATGACCTCCCACGCTTTGGCATAGGTGTCGTAGATCTCGATCTGGACCGGCGTCAGGCCGTGGCGCAGCACCTCATATTCCACGCCGGCGAAGCTGAGCGCGCGCGAGGTGTAAAGCCCGAGCGCCTTGAGGTCGCGGGCGACCAGCTCCATCGCGGCAATTCCGCCCTTGCGGATCTCGGCAATGAACGCCTCGCGATCGGCGAAGGCGGTCTCCGGTCCCCACAGGCCGAGCCGCACCGCATAGGCGAGATTGTTGACGTCGGATGCGCCAGTGGCGGAGGCGTAAAGCACGCGCGCGCCCGGCAGGTTGTTCTGGAGCAGCACGCCGCAGATGCCCTGCTGCGAGCCTTCGGTCTTGCCCATCGCGCCCTCGCCACCGGCGACGCCGCCCATCTCGTGCGCCTCGTCGAAGGCGATTACCCCGTCGAAGTCGTCGCCGGCCCATTCTAGGATCTGCTTCAGCCGGCTGCTGTCCGAGCGCATCGAGCGCAGCGTCGGATAGGTGACGAACAGCACGCCCTCGTCGAGCTTGATGGGCTGATCGATCTTCCAGTTGGAGGCAGGCTGGACGTCGGCGGAGAGGCCGCCGAGCGCGGTCCAGTCGCGGCGCGCATCCTCGAGCAGCGGCTCGTTCTTCGACACCCAGATGTGACGCTTGCGGCCTGCCAACCAGTTGTCGAGGATGCAGGCGGCGACCTGGCGACCCTTGCCGGCCCCCGTGCCGTCACCGAGGAAGAAGCCTTTGCGGTAGCTGCTGCCCTCCGGGTCGAAGGCGAGCGCGACGCCCTTCTCGGCAGGCCTGAAGGTGCCCGGCAGCATCTGGCTCCAGGCGTGCCCGGCATAGACCACGGTTTCGAGCTGCGAGGACGACAGCATGCGCTCGGCGACGGTGCGCTCGGGCAGCTTGGCCGTGTAGGCGGGGATCGGTGCCGGGATCGAGCCCATGGCGACGGATTCCACCAGCGCGGTCGGGTGCTCGCCGGCGGCGGCGAAGACGATGCGGCTCGGACGGTAGGGCAGGTAGACGCCGACCTGTTCGGCGAGCGGTGCGGGCGCTGCGAGCGTCTCGTAGGCGACCGGAAGCACGTCGTTGCGGACGACTGCGTGGGTTGGCCGAGGCGGCGCCGTCCTGCTCGCGCGAGCCGCGCCGAACATCGAAGTGACCGGAGCGCGCGTCGGCGCAGGTGTCGTGGTTTCACCCACCGGCTGCAGCCGCGCGGGGACGCTCAGCAGGTCGACAAACTCGGCGACCGCGGCCCGCTGGATCGTGACGGGGGTGATGCCGCCCGGAGCCTTGTCGATGACGTAGAGGCGGACGGCGATGTCGGTCCCGTGCTTGCGGTAGCAATGCTCGAGGCGGAGCGACGTTCGCACCGTGCAGCCGGTGAGGACCGACTCATAGGCGGCGCGGAGACGCGCGCTGGGCGCAAACCAGTCGGGCATGACGGCGACGACGCGGCCGCCCTTGGCGACGCGCCGGATCGCGGCTTGAAGGTGGCGCAGCGCCGCGAGATCGTCGGCGCCGCGGCCGAGGCTGCGCGAGAACGGCGGGTTCATCACCACCACGCTGGGGCGAGGCAGCCTGGCATGCAGGCTGACGATCGCCGCGCCATCGTGGCCGGTGACGGTGGCGTGGGGGAAGGTGGCGGCAAGCCGTGCCCGGCGCTTCGGGTCGAGCTCGTTGAGCTGCAGGGCGGCGCAGGCCGGGGCCTGAGCGATCAGAAGACCGTTGCCGGCGCTGGGCTCGAGTACGACGTCGTCGGCGCCGATTGCCGCCAGGAGCACCACAATTGCGGCGATGTCCGCCGGGGTCGAGAACTGCTGCAGGTCGATCTGCTCTTCGCTGCGCACGGTCTGGGTCGGCAGTCGCTCCATCAGCGCGGTCGCCTGGGCGACGTCGGCAAGGCTTGCCAGCGCATAGGGCCGGGTCGCAAGATGGAGCGCCAGCGCGTGCTCGAGCACCTCGAAGCTGTCGCGCTGCGTCCAGTGGCCATCGGCATCCGTGCCGCCAAAGGTGTGGATCATCGCCGTGTTGAGGTCGCGCCGTGTGATCGACGTGTCCCCAGCCAATAGGTCCACGAGGGACCGAGCCGCATCCGTGTCGGTCACAGCGGGGATATCGAGAAGGTCGCGCATGGAAGGTCTCCCTTGGGGCTCTGCCACTCCGGCAGCTCACCCTCCTTCCCCCCCTCCTCTCTCCCGCGCCTCTAGGACCGCCGCCCAATCCTTGTTGCCTTGAGGTATGTCGGCCCGGACCTCACGCCCGTCGCGCGCATGGCTGTCGATGCTGCGCGCGACGGCCCGTCTGCCGGCCAGGTCGTTGTCGGCAGCGAGGATCAGGGTTGTGACGCTGTCGGGGATCGTCACGAGATCGAGCCGGCGGGAGCCAAGGCTGGCCCAGCAGGGCAAGTCGTGGATCCGCGACCAAGCACGCGCCGTCTCGAAACCTTCGGCTAGGCCGATCGTCGGTCCGGACCCGCCACCCTGCCACGCACCGGTGCCAAGCAGGCCAAGCGTTGCCTTCTCGGTGTAAGCGCCGGTCGCGGGATCGAGGAAGATGCGCTGCAGCGCGACCAGCTTGCGTCCTTCGCGTACAGCCACCAACAACGCCGGCAGGAATACGGTATGCGGGCGAGGTTTGCGCGGACAGCGCGGATGGAAGCGGACGTCCGCCGGGATCGGCAGCAGGTAGCGCGATGCGAGATAGCGTTCGCCAAGCGTCCCCGGTACGGGCCGGGCCTCCGACCACAGCCGCTCAATGTTTGCGGTGCCGAGGCGGGGGGCCTCTGGTGGCGGAGAGAAACGGTGCCCGAGCGGGATGCGGTCGAGCTCGCGCAGCACATCGATTGGATCGCAGCCGGCGAAGCACGTCACGAGCAAGCCGTGGTCGCCCTGGCGGAGCGACAGGCTGGGTGTGCCGTCGGCATGCGCCGGGCAACGGCACATGGCGCTGTTGCCATGCCACGTTCCGCCAAGCGCACCGACCAGATCGACCAGGGCCTGCGACGGCCTGCGTGCAACCAGCGTCATCGTGCCGACCGCCTCGGCGTCTTCTGGACCCGAGCGATGCTATACATCGCACCCTCGCGCTTGAAGTACGTCCGGATCGCGACGTCATCGTTGACCGGGTGCGGCTGACGCACATCGTGCGCCTGGCGGCGGACATAGGCGACCAGCGCCTTGCGCGCTGCTGGCTTATCGGGATGAAAGTCGAGAATGTCCTCGCGATCTTGGTCGCGAATGAACAGAAGGAAGCGGTCCATGACGGATGCACCTTTCGTTCGGAATGCCTCTGCGGCATCCGGTGGGTTGAGGAGGACAGGTCGATCATCACGACCCCTTCCACCCCTCCCTCTTCCCTCCGTCGCCGGTCGCTATAACTGGTGAACGCATCCGTTTACCGTTGCTCAATCGGGCAGGATTAAAGCTGGGATCGGAACTTGAATCGACGCGAACCGCTTTGTCGAGCGCGCTCTTGTTGCTTGCGAGGTGTCGATGTCCCAATTCACCCCAGTCGAGATCGCCAACTGGGTCGCCATCTATCTAGCGGCAGGTCTTTGTTGTGCCATAGCCATGACTTTGTCCGTTTCGGTGACATTGCATGGCATGTGGCGCGATCGCGTTTGGGAGGACGTCCGCTCGGTCCGCGGAGCCGTGCTGTTCGTACCCAAAATGTGGTGGCGCTGGCAGAAGCTCTATCTGCTGTCGACGCCGGTGACGCTTGGTATCGTCGGATCCTTCGCCGCGACGATGGCGTGGAGTTGAGCAGCTAAAGGCTCAATGCCGCCGATAGTTTCCCGGCTGCGTCGTCACTCTCCACCTCGGCCGTATTCATCGTCACCAGTTCGCCGAGATGGCGCATGCGCGGGTGGGTTACCGCCTTGGCCGCCTCATACTCCTGGGTCGCAAAACCCATCGCTTCGACGATGACTGTGCGTATCTCGCCGGTTTCGCGCGATCTCGCCTCGATAATGAAGTCGGGACGGCATGGGCCATCCCGTGTCATCGTATCGAACAACGGCTTGCCAATTGCGAGGTCGACGCCGCGTGGATGGAGCAGGCGCTGGCATTGGAGGATGCAGCGCAGCGCCTTGCGCTCGAAGTCCGAGTCCACAGGCACGAACAACCGGCCATTGTAGATGGGCTGGGCATAGGCGCGCAGCGGCGCATAGCCTCGCGCCTCGGGGTACTCGCCGGCAACGACGAGGATGAGGAACGGCCCGCTGATGCGGTTGCCGCGAACCGAAGGTGACTGGATCCGGTTGGCGATCGTCACCGGCTCGCCCTCGGGCACATGGATCTCATGACCCTGGAAGGAAGGGGCGTAGAGGAGGACGAACCCTTGCGGTGCATGGGCTTTTGGCCAGCGTGGAGCCAGATTGCGCAGCGTTCCGTAGACGACGCCGGCCTGCAGGGGACGGGCATGGTTCCAGAGGGCTCGAGCGAGCTCGATCCCCGGCGCCATCTCTATCTTGCCCGCGGCTCGGCCGATCGCGGCGAAGCCCTCGCGGATCGACCACTCCTCGCCGTATGCCAGCGGTGCGACAGTGTTGACCCCGGCACTGTCCATCAGCCGCCAGAGCAGCCGGGCGAGGCGCGGCGTGGAAGCATGGCGCGTGCGATCGTCATTGCTCTCCTCCTCCGGACGTTGTGCCAGTCGTTCGGGTGCTGGACGCAGAACCTCGAAGAAGCCTGATGGCGGATCTGCCGGTGTCGTCGAGGATCGCGCCTCAGTGATGCGGTTGGTGACCTGGTCGCGGAAGAACGGGCAGTCGGCGCGGTGCTCGGGCCGCTTTGTGCTGGTCAACCGGCGCAGATAATAGGTGTCAGCCTCCGAGAGGAACGCCGGCGTCAGGATCGGTGGCGGCTCGTCGCGGCCGAGACAGCCGCAGGCGATCCAGCGCTGACCGATGCGAGCGTTCTGGACCAGCGTGATGCCTGCCTTCTCGTCCTGGCGGGATCCCTCGCCGACATACCAACGGACCAGTGCCTCACGCAGGGGGGCGGGCAGCGCGATACGATCGCCGCTGTTTCCGTCAGTATCTCGGTGGATAAGCCACATGCCCTGAACCCTCGAAAGGCCCGTCTCAAGCAACTTCACACCTTTGCCGGTGGGTTGACAACAGGAACTTATCTGATCTCCACTCTTCGAAAGCAGCAAATTGGTGATCGAAATGCGTGTCTCGGCAATGGTTATGATCGGTCTTTGTGCAGCCGGAGGGCTGCCCTCGCACGTTTCGGCAAAGCCGCGTCACATTGTCCGACGCGTTGAACTCATCTCTATGCAGCCCGTCCTTGCTGCCGAAACACCCGCGATACCCTCTCCTTCCGCATTGCCTGCGCCAAACTCGCTGCCGCTCCCCGACGGCTTCCGCGTCCACGATCTTAGCCGGCGCTATGTGGAATATCGAATGATGAGCGAACTGGCCGCTGCCGCGCAACCGGAGAACAGCACCGCATCGAACGACCGATCCCGACCTACCGCCGCCATTGCGGCGACGTCCTCGATTGCAGTCCCGGGCTGGATGCGAGGCGTTTACGCACCTTCCGCGGCAGTGAGCTACACCCCCGGCTGTGCGCCGCTTGCCTACCGACCAGCAGGCTTTCTAGGTCACACCGCAGAAGCACGACGTGCGACCTACTACGGCATGATGAGTGCGATCGCTTGCGAGCACGGCATCCCGACAGGGCTTTTCGATGCGATGATTATCCGTGAAAGCGGATACAACCCCGTTGCGATCTCGCCCAAAAGCGCGTTCGGTTTCGCCCAGCTCATGCCGGCGACAGCCGCCTCGCTCGGCGTTGATCGCTATAACCCGATGCAGAATATGCGCGGGGGCGCGCGTTACCTTCGCCAGCAGCTCGACAGGTTTGGCCAGGTGCATCTCGCTCTAGCCGCGTACAATGCCGGACCAGGGCGAGTCCGCGGTGGTATGCTTCCCAACATCGCGGAGACGCAGGCATACGTTAGTAATATCTTGGCAAACTGGACGCGTCTGGGAAGCGAGGTTTCACCACGATCGAACCCGTTCCAGCAAGTCCGGGCCCCAAGGCGTCAGGTCCAGCTTGCGTCCTTTTGAATAGTAGGTCGCCGACAGACTGGTGGCTAGTCGAGCTGCGGATAAGACTGCGGCATGTATGCCGCGGCAACAATGCTGGGCGTGCTACGCAGCGGCAACTTCGAGTATAGCTGCGGCTGGGCGCTCTCTGGGAGCCAGAACGACAACAGTTTCAGGCTTCGTGATTCGCCGTCCACGAGTGTCGAAGCGGTCGATGTTCGGAGTCACATCTCGTAGCGAGACCCGATATTCAGGAAGATCGTCGCTCGCCTCGACTGCTTTCAAGTGCTGTTTGAACTTGGAAAGCGGAGCCGTGGAGCCGACCTTGAGGGCCAACGCGCCAAGTGTCATTTCGATCGAGTCGTCGTCGCAATGACAGTGCGCGATTTCATAAAGACGTCGCTCGATCGTTCCAAGCCGGAAATAATCGTGATGGTAGTGATAGATATGACCATCAAGTTGGATGGCGCGGTGCAGCCAAGGGCACAAGCGGACCTTTACGACGCGAAGCTGCTGATCGCCGTTTGGCAACTCGATATATTCGGCGGTCGCTTCCGAAAGCCATGAGAACCAGCCTTTTTCGATCTTCGATCCCGTTTGGATGTTTGTCTTGATCTGTGTGCCCTGAAGGCGCTCGAGCGCATCGGTAAAGCGGTCGTAGTCCCGTTTTGACGGCCGGGCGACGCCGGTAATCCTAAAGAAGTCGTGCGCGGTGAAAGCGAAGTTCTGATCTACCTCTTCCCCGCGGCCAACTGCCTGAGCCATGAGCGATGCGACGTAGAGGATGATTTCCTTGTCGTACATGGTGGCGATACCAGTTGCGCTTGGCCGGATCTGGATGCTGAGGTTGCCGATATTGAACTCAAGTTCCTTATCGACTGCAACCTTCGACAACGCGAAGAATGGGAAGTCCATCACGCTGCGCTCGCCGCGAACCTTGCCGTGGAGCGGGCTGTCTGGTTCAAACAGCTTTCCCTGCTTAGCGATGATGGCCTGTTTGCCCGTCATGCCTGTCCCCTTGCTGCCGGTATCGTGCAAAATGTCTTCATAACGCGATTTCGCCGTCGAGGCACCCTTAGTTGTCACGTTCTGCCCGAAAGCACGAGCCTTCAGGACTGGTGCCAGCGCTCAAGGTGGCCGTCGGGCTCGGTGCCCATGGATAGCACCGACGCAACTCGTGCTTTCGGGCACATCGTCTCGTCCGCACCGCGGAAGTTAGACCTGCCTCGGCCTCACGACGATGTGCCCGAAAGCACGAACTGGCGCGAAACCGCTCGCGCGATCTGACCGAGAGACCGGACGTCGTCACCTGTTTGCACGGCCCTCATGCTATCCGCGCGGCGAGTATCCTTTAGACCGTGGAACGTCCGCCCGAGGTTGAGTTCACCCTTGGCGGCACGGCCACTCATGCCGCGCAAATAAGCGCCTGGGCGATCGACCTCCCCGGCCTGATACTTGCGAACCGTTGCGATAACCGAAGCGGCCGCTCCGCGCTGGCCCATTACGCGGCAGGCCTCATGCCAGGCATGACGGTGGATGTGGTGTTGATCGGCGAGGCGCTCCGCCAAATGAACGAGCTGGCCCCAACCTCGACGGCTGAGGTCAAAGGAGCCACACAACTCAGGCACAATCGACTCGATGAAGACGGGATCGACGCCATGCTTCTCCAAGTCGTCTTCCACGGCCGTTTGTGGCAGCACCGAGACCTCACAGCCTCTTCCACTACTTCCCCCCGAATAGCCTCTACTTGTAACTGCGATAGCAGTTTGGGGTTGAGTTGTAGTTGTAGAGTCGATGCAGTCATTGACATCCGAGGGTGCACTCTGACTGTTGTCGTGTGCATGGTTTGCCGCTTCGCAGTCCAGAATGGCAGCCGAAACATATGCCTCCAGCGCCCGCCCACGCTGCTCGATCTGTTCAACACAACTTGTGAGCAGCTGTACGTCTCTGACATACCGCATCTGTCGGGCGGCGCTTTGCGCTAGGGCGAGCTCTTCGTCAGCCCCGGTTCGCTCAAGCGACGCGTCCATTGCTGCCTGGGCAAGGCCTGCGGTGCGCCGGCGAGCGGCGGCCAGCCTGCGCCGAAGAGCGTCAATCTCCTCGTCCTCGCGTGCCCCGCGCTCTGCAATCGTCCTAAACTCCTCGAGACGCGTGCCGATAGGGCTCAGCACGATGCCGTATGCCCATTTGATTTTGCCGTCCGGACCTCGTGCACCGCCACGATTGCCGTTCGGGCTGTCCTTGTGACTGATAAGTCGAAGGGCGATCGCTCTATTGAGGAGGTTCTGGACCTGTCTGACCTTCAATCCCAGCTTGCGCGCCAACTTGTCGTTGCGCGGCCATACGATCGGCGTTGAGGGCGCCTGCCAATCCTCTGGCTTCGTCCAGGCAAAAAGCACATCGACCAGCTGTACGACGCTTGGAGGGACGTTGAGATATGCCGCAGCTCGCTTGAAGGCAGCGAGCGCATGCCCAGGGCCACTTC
>CAKTFL010000066.1 GCA_934555855.1 uncultured Sphingomonas sp.
AGGTGATGTCGCTGGTATACGCGTTGCGACGCTGCTCGTCGGTCAGGTTGGGAACGATCACGCCCACGGTCAGCCCGAGGAAACGATAGACCTGTCCCATCCAGTCCGCATCGCGGCTGGCGAGGTAATCGTTGACGGTGATGACGTGGACGCCATCGCCAGGCAGCGCATTAAGGTAGGTTGCGAGCGTCGCCACCAGCGTCTTGCCTTCGCCCGTCCGCATCTCCGCGATCTCGCCGCGATGCAGAACGATGCCGCCGACCATCTGCACGTCGTAATGCCGCTGGCCGAGGACCCGGCGCGCCGCTTCGCGAACGGTCGCGAATGCCTCGGGAAGAAGGCTGTCCAGCTTCTCTCCGTTCGCCAGCCGTTCGCGGAACAGAACCGTCTGATGAGCGAGAGTCGCATCCTCCATCGCCTGGAGCGCAGGCTCGAAGGAAGCGATTTTGGCAAGCAGCGGGTTGAGCGACTTGACGTAACGGTCGTTGGACGAACCGAACAGAGACTTGGCAAGACCGCCGAGCATGGGCGTATTCCTATATGCGATGACGCCGGCAGCGTGGCCGACGCGAAAGGGGGTGGCGCGAGACGCCGTTCGAGAGGATGCTTGGGGGCGGCCGCTATTCGCGGCGGCGCAACGCATAGATCGGTGCGGCAGGAACAAGCATCCAAGCCATGCGCGCTATGGGCACGATCACCAGGTCGGGCCAGGGCTGTGCCGGCCGGCTCGACGACACCGCCGATCGCACGCGAGCGACCTCGCTCGCGGCGGCGGCCGCCATCTGCCGCTCCGCCACGGCGCCCTGTACAGGACGCGCGCCCGTGATCGCGCCGGTCAGCGCGGTCAGAAAGGCGGACAGGAGAAGCAGCAGGTCCATGGTCCGCCGTTGCATGTAGTGCGGGGCCGGCCCCGCGTCCATTGCCTCGCTGTGCTGCTGTGCGTAACGGACGGGCATGGCTTCCATCTCCCCGCTCGCCCTTCCCTTTCCGGCGCTGCCCGCCATCGCTGGCGTTACACTGCGTGTCGCCCGGGCGCGATACAAGGACTGGGACCGCTGCGACCTGACCTTCGCAGAGCTGGCGGCGGGTACGACGGTGGCCGGGGTCACGACCCAGAGTCGCTGCCCGTCACCCGAAGTCGAATGGTGCCGCAAGGCGCTGGTGCTGGGCCAGGCGCGGGCGCTGGTGGTAAATGCGGGGAACTCCAACGCCTTTACCGGCGATCGGGGCCGGGCCGCCGTTGAAGCCATTGCCGCGCGCACGGCGGGGCACCTCGGCTGCCTGCCCTCGGACGTGTTCGTCGCCTCGACGGGAGTGATCGGAGTGCCGCTGCCGATCGAGAAGGCGGAGGCGGGGCTCGATGCGGCTTTCGTCGCCCAGCCCTGCCACTGGCGCGCCGCGACCGAGACGATCGGCACCACCGACACCTTTCCGAAGGCGGCGACGACCCGCGCCGTGATCGACGGGCGGACGGTGACGCTGGTCGGGATCATCAAGGGTTCTGGGATGATCGCGCCTGACATGGCGACCATGCTCGGCTTCATCTTCACCGACGCGAGCGTGGAACCGTCATTTCTGCAGCGCGCACTGTCAGCGGCGAACGCGGCGAGCTTCTCGTGCATTACCGTGGACAGCGACACCTCGACCAGCGACACCGTGCTCGCCTTTGCCACCGGCGCTGCGGACAACTCGACCTTGGCGGATGACGACAGTGCAGGCGCGGATTCCTTCCGGGCGGCGCTCACCGACCTGTGTCTGCAGCTCGCCCATCTGGTGGTACGCGACGGCGAAGGGGCGTCGAAATTCATCCGGGTCGATGTGACCGGGGCCGAGAGCGACCGCTCCGCCCATCGTGTCGCGATGAGCATCGCCAACTCGCCGCTCGTCAAGACGGCCATCGCTGGCGAGGACGCCAATTGGGGCCGCGTCGTCATGGCCGTCGGCAAGGCGGGGGAGCCGGCCGAGCGCGACCGTCTCGCCATCCGCTTCGGCGACACGCAGGTCGCCGAGGGAGGTCTGGCCGTTGCGGGGTATAACGAAGCGCCGGTCGCGGCGTATCTGAAGGGCGATGACGTCGAGATCGGCGTTGACCTGGGCCTGGGCGCGGGCCGCGCCACCGCGTGGACCTGCGACCTGACGCATGGCTACATCTCGATCAACGCAGATTATCGCAGCTGAAGCAGGTCGTGTTGGCCGGGCTCAACCGGCAAGCAGGTCCTGCTCGTCCGGGTGCCGATCGATATAGCCGGCGACGAACGAGCAGAGCGGAACGACCGACAGGCCGCGGGCGCGCACATCGGCTAACGCGCCCCTGACCAGGCGGCTCCCGACCCCCTGCCCTTGCACCGCTTCGGGGACGACCGTGTGAGTGAACACCACCCGGTCCGCCTCGATGCGGTACGCCGCGATGGCGATCTCGCCGCCCGTGGCCACTTCGTACCGAAGCTCCGCCCGGTTGTCGTGAACGACGGCCTCTTTCATGCCGTTTCCAGCTCGCTTGCGGAGGTCGGCTCGTGCATCGGGCAACCGTTCACCCGGCCGCGAAATTCGGTGGACAGCTTGTAAGGCTCGTTGCGGGCGCGGTTGATGCCGCCTAGCGGGCGATGCGCCGCCAGTCCGTGCCAGATGCTGAAGCTCAGCCGATCGTCCAGCCGATCACTCGCGCCATGCTGCCAGCTTACCTGAGGCTCGACCACCAGTGTCGCGACCGTGCGGAAGGGGCTCTTGTTCTCGTCCCACTGCACGGTGGCATCCTCGATGGGCATGGCATCCAGATCGGTGCAGAGCTGGACCCGCAGCTCCCAGCTGCCACCCGCCTCGATCATGTCACGGCTGACATCCTCCCGCAGCGCGTCCGGCCTGCCGGCGACGTCGATCTTCACGTCGGTGAGCGCCTTCAGCGCCGGCGAAACAGGCACGAGCTGAAATTTGGCGAGGTAGTCGCCATAGCGAAACGGGGTTTGCGACCAGTAAGTCTCGCCCAGCGGATGGGTCTGGGGCGCGCCGCCGAGCTGCTGGATGGCAGGCGACTGGATGCCGACCGCCGAAAGCGCGACATTGACGCCCTGCAACACGCTGGACAGCAGCCTCTTCGCGCCGTCACCCTTGTCGGTCGTCTTCGTCAGCAGCTTGAGGTTCTTCAGGAACGCCGCAGCGTCCGGCGCCGAAAAGACCGGACCGTTGACCATGATGAAGTCCTGCGTCGTGTCGCCTTCCGAACCCGGCAAGCGTTCGCCGTCGACACCCAGAACCTTCAGCGCCAATCCGCGAGGCAGCGATACGCTGTCGTCCAATATGTCGCCGGCGTTGGTCGAGATACGGATGATCGCGTCATGAGTGCCGGCCTGCGCGAACAGGCCCTGGGCCAGGTCCGGCGGAAGGTCCCCCTTGATGAACAGGCGTCCGGCGGCGAGGCCATGCGCCTTGGCGTGAACGGCGCGAACCCCGCGCTTGTAATCCTCAGCCGTCGTTTCCTGGATCTGCCGGAACTGCTCCTCAAGCTGCCGGATGGTATCGCCCTCGCCGGGCCTCACGGTCTCTATCTCGGGACTGTACCGCACGGGCTGCTGCATGGTGGCTCCTCAGGGATTCAGGAGCGCAACGACCGTGGCCGGAGGCCCGTTCCCTCTGTCCTCAACGCTCGATGCGACAATGGATACACTTCGGCGTTGACCGACCCTCAGAGACTATGCCACTGCCAGCGCATCGGCAGCCGTCCGACCAGCCGGCCGCGGGTGTAGCTCAATGGTAGAGCAGGAGCTTCCCAAGCTCACGACGAGGGTTCGATTCCCTTCACCCGCTCCAGTTTACAGCCACGGTCCGACAGCGGATCGGTAACAAGCACGACGGCGGTGTTCGCCTAATGCCACCTGGCCCAGAGCAGATCGTGACACGCTCGCGCAACTCCGCGCCAGTAATCCTCGCGCTCGGGATTAGCGATCATCTCCGTGACGATGTACCTGGCGACACCGTGCGCGTCGTTGAACCTGGCCATGAGGTTCACGGCCTGCTCATATCGCTGAAAACTATTCGCGCACCTGGTCGGGTTGGCGACGGGTGAGCGGCTCACAGGGCAACCTCACCATCGGACGCGGCAAATCCGCCAATCTCGGCCGCCCGCGCGAATTTGGCACCTTGACCGAGCCTGGCTGTCACCGAACCCAGGTCGATCAGCCCGACCACGATGCGGCTCCACCTATCTGCCACCTTCACTCCTCGGCAAATCCGGAAGCTGCGGTGCAGCAAAATGGTTAAGATAGAATTAATGAACTTATAGGGGTTCGCCCGAGCCAGGCGGAAGCTAACGTTTCATCAGCCCTGCCGCACGCAAGGCCTGAGCAATCACTTGGGCGGCATCGCTGCCTGCAAAGCTTTCGGGCGACGCTCCGGGCGCGTGGCCGGCAGACGCCTGCTCCGTCGGTCTGGACGGCGCCACGACTGGAACGATGCCCCAAGAGGCGGCGATCCGGTATGTGGAGGAAATACCCGCCTCCAGCATATAGGGACCGGTGACCCCGCTCGCTTCATCGCCAAGGGTCGTAATGGGCGTGCCATGGCCCAGCCCCTCGATCGCATAATGCTCGAGCACCACCCTGCCCGACCCGTCGCGCCAGGCTCTGCGCCGCTGGCCGCTGACGAGCGAGATCTCGTCGGGCTGGTCGACGCCATGCATCTCGCGCCATTGATCGACGATCACGTCCGCATTGACCTTGTGCACCGTGGCGTCGGCTGTCCCATGCCACACCGACACGGCGGGCCAGCGCCCCTGGTGGTCCGATGCGTCGCGGACCAGCCGACTCAGCGCCGGTCGATCGAACCCGTTCCCTCGCATCCGGTCGAGCGCTTCCGGCACGTCGTCCGCAACCCGATATGCTAGCCCCGCGATGATGGCACCGCCCGCGAACAGGTCGGGACTGGTGGCCAGCATCACTGACGTCATCGCGCCGCCGGCGGACAGGCCGGTCACGAACACGCGGGAAAGATCGGACGAGTGCCGCTGTGCCATGGCGATCACCATCTGCCGGATGGACTCGGCCTCGCCGCCGATCCTGTGATTGTCAGCCGGCACGAACCAATTGAAACACAGATTGGGATTGTTTGTGCGCCGTTGCTGGGCAAATAGCACGGCGAAACCGAACCTGTCGGCCAGGGCCGACCAACCCGAGCCGCGATCATAGCCCTCCGCCGTCTGCGTGCAACCATGCAGGACGACGACCAGCGGCATCTCCCGCGGCAGGCCGGCGGGAACATGGATCAGGCAATCCAGATCGCCAGGATTGCTTCCAAACGATTCCAACGGGATCAGCTTGCCCGCTCCCTTTGGCTGGGCAAGGCCAAAATCTGCCGGCCGAAAGCGTTGAAGGCGTGCGATGGTATCCGAAATCGAACGCATGGAGCGCCCCTCCGACGACAGTTGGGGCGGACGACCGCCGGGCAACTGTCCTGCCCGGCGCTCCTTGTGCAATGCAGCATAGATGCGCGATCGGACGCCGGATGCAAGGGGCTTCGACGAAGTGCAGTACGGAACGGCTTATGAATAACGCGCTAGGTGTTGGCTGGGGCGGGAGGATTCGAACCTCCGTATGACGGTACCAAAAACCGTTGTAAGGCATTGATGTTGCTCCGATAGATTGCGGAAACGCCGAGTTATCCACGACGCATTTCTGCGGGTTTCCCCGCGATTTGCGGACCGGTCTGCGCGGCGCGCGCCTCCAATTTGGCAACGGCGCTATCGCTCAAGGCAGCGGTCATTGCTTGGTAGGTATCCAGCATCCGATTCACGGTCGTGACGGTCCAGCCGAGCATCGCCGCAATCTCGGATGGAGTGGCGCCGGCTTCCGCCAAAGCGGTGCAGGTCGTGCCGCGCAGGTCATGAAAGTGTAGGCCGTCCAGTCCGGCCGCGAGGATGGCAGCGCGCCAGCGGTGATCGAAATTGACCGCCTGCCCCTTATCGCTCACACTCCAAGGCCTGCCATTGTGGGTCAGGATCGTCGTCGTCTTGCGTGGCTCGGCATCGAGCAGCGCTTTCAGTGACCGCGTGACCGGCATGTCCACCAGGCGCTTGCGCTTGCCCTGTCGGAAGCGGATCCGCGTGCCGTCATAGCTGGACCAGCCCAGCTTCAGAAGGTCGATCTTACGCTGCCCGGTGCTTAAGCCGAGCTCGAATGCCAGCAGAATATCCGGCGGCGCGGCGGCGCGCAGGGCGAGAATATGCGGCGGCAGCCACAGGTGCTCGGATCTGTCGGCCTTGTAGACCTTCTTCGGGCGGGTGGCGTGATTGTGGCGCAGTAGGCCGCGATCCCGAGCCCACTCCAGCACGATCCGCAGCACGCCAAAGACGGCATCCGCCTGGCGCGGTGACGCAATCGCCATTTTGTCCCGCCAGCCCAGGAAGCGCGGGCGAATCTTCGGATCCTCCAGCACCTCGATCGGGTGCTTCGCGTATTCGATCTCGATCTTCGCGATTGCCGTGCCGTAATCGCGCTTTGTCCGCGGAGCGAGCCGGGTCCACTCGGGTGACTTCTGATAGGCATCGAGCAGCGCTTGCATGGTGCCGCTGGTCCGCGCCTTCTTCGGCGCCCCGATCGCGTCGTGGTAGGCGCGCATGAAGGCGGGCGTGCCCGGCCCCCAGGCTTCGTCCTCGTCGCCCGCGAGCGGCTTTAGCGCCCCAAAGCCGCGCAGGGTGTAGTAATAGCGGATCGTGCCGTCACTCAGCACCTTCCGATGCCGATAGACGCCCTTAAGCGGCGCGCGCATTATCCGCTTCCCATTGCTCCAGCGGCGAGAGCTTGCGGCCGGCGGTCAGGCCGGTCGTCTGATCCAGCACGCGATCGTGCTGCCGCAGGTCGTAGCGCGTCGTGCCCGGCACTGGACCGGGGACGAGCCCCCGCGCTTGCCAAGCATCGTAGGTCCCGGCGCTGATCCCGCCGAGATATTCGCAAATGCCCTCCTTCGTCTGAAGGCGGGCCAGCGGGTTGAAGCCGCTCACCGGCAATCCCCCATGTGATAGCGCCTCCAGTACCGATCCCACTTCACGGCGGCCCCGGCAGCGAGGAGGGCACAGGACAGGCTACGACCGTCCGGCAGTGTGCAGCGGGCGACCACCCGCGAATAGCTCCGGTCGACCGGCTGGCAGGTCAGGCGCTGGTGGAGCGTCAGCCTGGTCGCGATCGTCCGCGCCCGGCGGGCGGCGGCATCATCGCACACGTATCCCGCGCGGCGCTGGCGGCATGGCGAGGCGCTGGTGAAGTCGGGTGCCTGGACGCCGGCCACACGGACCTTCTCGCCCGATCGGCACCATAGCGGCCCGTCGCCGTCGTGGACGCGCACGACCTCGCAGACGAAAGGCGGCGGCAGATCAGCGGGCATAATCGCCCTCCCCCTTCGGCGCTTCCGGCTGCTGAAGGGCTGCGGTGACAATGCGCGCAATCCGGTCCAGCGCACCGAACGCGGCAGCTTTTCCGTCAGGCGGGATCGTCTCATGCGTCTCTAGCGCGACCTCCCGCAGAGCCTTCCGCAACCGCTCCACTTCCCCCGACTCCCTCGACGGTGCTTTGGGGCACGGCGAGGCGGAGAGGGCTTCCCTAGCCTCGCGAACCATGTAGGCACAGTTCTCAGCGTCATCGTCGCGTGAATGATCCAACAGCGTCGCAATGCGCCTCAAGGCTATCTCGTAGCGGCCCGACACCTCCCGCCAGCCTTCGGGAGCCTCGCTCGGCAGGGGCGCGGCGGTGGGCTTGGGCGTGTAGGCGATGATATTATACGGATGGGTCCGGACAACGCGCCATTGTTGATCTTCCGCAGTCGTACCAGACATCTCACGTCCATCAGGCGTTTGCCACAGAACGTCTCCTCCATCCCAATCCTCAGGCGCACTGTCCCCGCCCGCCCACGGCTTCATAGCGGCCGGGATCGGCTGGTTGTGACTCCCAACCTTTTCTACCCCCTCGCCACTTTGCCCTTCTGTGGGGAGAGGCAGGGCGCGGATGGCGGCGGCGATCTGCTTGGCAACACGCCTCGCCTCGCCATGAATATTGACGCCCTCCATGTCGCGGTCGGCACTGGCTGCAGTGTGCAGCACGCGAGCGCCCTCAGCTACGTCATCCGCAACCTTCGCAGCCGCCTCCCGCATCGCCTCGGCCCCCGCCATCTTCGCGTCAGTGGGCTTATCCATCGTCACGGACTCCATGGGAAAGGTGGTCCACGCAACGCTCAAAGGCGGCGTGATCGGTGGGATGAAGACGGCCGCAGCGCTGGCCGAAAGTTCCACCCGTTGCGGCAACGACGACGACCAAGATCAAGAGCGCGATCATGGCGGCGCAGAGGATGTTAGCGGCCCTCACTTCCCGCCCTCCTTCGCGATAGGCTGGCCGGCGAAGGCAAGCATGGCGGCAATCACATCGGGTTCTTTGACCTGCATGTATCCCTGCATCCAAGGCAGCGGCATGGCGCAATGCTCCGCCAGCACCTCCCTAGCCCTCGCCTCATCCCCCACATTCAACGAACCGACTGTTTTGTGGGAAGTGGAGGCGGGAGTTGCGGTATCCGCTGGAAGTGGGGCGGCTGGGGTGCGAGAGTCGTGCAGGCGATTCCACCAATTGGCGCCGTTATAGGCCCAACCACCGACGCGACGCTGGTCGATCAAGCACCCCGTGTAATCTCGGAGCGTCTTGCTGTTCTCGCACGAGATATAATATCCCGCGCCAGTCCCGGCGTCGGATATGACGGCCTTGCCCCCACACAGCTTACACGGGACGCACGCCACTTGGGCGTCAAGCAT
>CAKTFL010000067.1 GCA_934555855.1 uncultured Sphingomonas sp.
ACCGCCCATCGATTTTATGGCATGGAGCCCGGCCGCGCCATCGTTCAGCAATCCCGTCAGCACCACCCCGACCACGCGCGGTCCGAAGGACAGTGCCGCGGAGCGGAACATCGGATCGATCGAGGGACGTACCATGTTCTCGCGCGGTCCCAATCCCAGCCGGATGGTGCCGTCGATCAGCAGCAGATGGCGATCGGGCACGGCGACATAGACATGCCCATGCTCGACGGGCTGTGCGTCAAGCGCCTGCACCACGCGCAGCGCGGTATTCGCCGCCAGAACGTCCGCCAGAATACTGGGGGAATGGGCCGGGATATGAGTGCTGACGAACAGGCTCGCCGGCAGGTCGCCGGGTAGGTCGCCCAACAGCTGCTTCAGAACCGCGCCGCTGCCAGCCGAACCGCCAATGACGATGATGTCTTTTTTTGCGGCGTACGGCATCGGCGACCTTCCTTTCCAACAGGCGGTCGCCTCGGATCCTGGAGACAACGGGGCAGGCTCTCGCTCATCCCTAGCTTCGCGACCACGACGCGCGCCTTCACCTATGTGGGCTGCGGTTCGGCGGCCCCGTGATCCGGAGGATTATACGTCCGATGACGTATGACGCTGCCGCCGTTTTTCGGTCAGTCTTCCCCGAAACTTGGCGTCGTGGGGACAAAATGGACGGAGTTCGCGTGGGCAAGAGGGTGATCGGAGCGCAGGCGCCGGTCACCGTCGGATGGGAGAACATTCCCAAGGTCGAAGGCGGCCCGGTGAAGCAGTTCGTCTTCACCTGGTTCCAGCCAGCCATGCTGTTCGCGCTGATCGCCTTCTGGTTCTACGCACCCAATTCGATCGCCAAGGCATCGACCGCAATCGGCATTGGTATCGGCTTCAAGGCTTTGCTTATCGGGCTCGAATGGCTGACCCCACGCCATGAAAGCTGGCACCTCACCTGGAAAGAGCTGGTCATCGACCTCTTTTATGTCGGGCTCGGCTTCACCGTGCTTCGCCTGGTGGACAGCTATATCGGCGACGGCGTCATGATCGAGGCGGTGCAGCACTTGCTCAACTGGGACAAGTTCATGTGGTTCATGGCCTTGCCGCTGCTGGTGCAAGCGTTCCTGATCTCGTTCGTCTTTGATTTCGGGCAATATTGGATGCATCGCGGAATGCACAACTGGTATCCGCTATGGGTGACCCACGCACCGCATCATTACATCACCCAGCTCAACGTCAACAAGGGCGCGGTCGGTAATCCGGTCGAGCTGTTCCTGATCGGATTGGGGGTTGGCGGCTTCTTCGACTTCCTGCCGCGTGCCGCCCTCCTGGCCGGAACCTTTGGCCTGGCTGTCGGGACGTACCAGCACATCAATGTCCGCTTCAACTCGCCGCGCTGGTGGCGCTTCCTGTTCAACACCACCGAGCATCACAGCGTCCACCACTCGCAGGACTTCGAAGCCAGTCGCAGCAACTACTCCGGCACCTGGATCATCATCGATCGCATGTTCGGGACATGCGTGGACGGAGAGGCGGAACTCCTCGGGATGGAAGGTGGTCGCCCGATGTCGATCCGTGAAACGATGATCTATCCCTTTTCCGAGAGCTGGAAGACGCTCAAGGAGCGGTTCGGCCGGCCGGTGGCGATGCCGGCCGAGTAAGGGACCGCTTCGTTCCCTATCCACCTCGCTCCAGCCACTGGCCAGGTGCGGGTCGTGGGCGGCCCCAAACGACCCGGCTGGGCCCGGCAATGACCGACCCTGGCACCAGCGACAGGCTCTCCCGAAGGAGATTGCATGAATCCGCGTTTCATCAACTGGATCTGGCATGTCAGGGGCAGCCTGGCGCTTGCCCCCGGGCAATCGAGCGATGATGCGCTTGACCGGCTCGACCCCTTGTTCCGCGAGGCTGGCACCAGTCGCGAGCGGACAGACGCGACGCTGACGTTCCAGAAGAAGAATCAGGCAGCCCAGGACAAGATGTCCGTGTTCGATGATGGCATCCTTTGCGTCGAACAGGGCGCAGCAGGTCCCGTGCTGCGCTATCGCCTGACCAGCCGGGCATTGCTGTTCTGTTTTCTGGCGCCGCTGCTGTTCCTGGGCTTCGCCCAACTGACCATCGTCGCCGGCAAGTTCCAAAGCTCTCCCACCGAAGCCGAGAAGGCGGAGGCAAAGAAGAAGGAGGCAAAGAACACTCCATTGCCGATGAACGCGATCGACAAGTTCCTGGGCGCCCCCGCACCTGAAAAGCCCGGCAAGAAGGACACCAAGGAAGAGGACGACAAGAAACCCTCTCCCACGCCGGCCTATGTCTTTGCCGGCATTTTCGCTGCCCTCTACGTCGTCGGACGGATCCTTGAGGACAGGCTGGTCAAAACACTGTTCAGGAAACGCCTGCTCGGCGCGTGATCCCGGCCGACCTCCTGCGATCCTTCTGAACCTCCGAAGGCCGGCAAGCGCGTTGCGCCCGATCGCGGCGCAGCTAAGATGCGCTACCCGCGACCTGTAGGAGTTGGATGGTTGGTCGATCGCGCGACCTTGCTCGACAAGAATTTTGCCAGCCGAGTCGATTGGAATCTCCTCCGCACCTTTGTCGAGATTGTCCGTGCGGGGGGGATCGGCGCGGCCGCGCGGAAACTGCACAGGCAGCAACCCAGCATCAGCGCCGCGCTGAAGCGGCTGGAAGAACAGGTTGGCGTCCAGTTGCTGGAACGGTCCCCGACGGGGATCAAGACGACCGCAGCGGGCACCGCGCTGCTCGGCTTGTGCGAGGAGATGCTCGAAACGGCCAGGATGGTGCCGCATCAGGTCGCGCAAGCGACCAAGCGGGTCGAAGGCGTCGTCCGTATCCAGCTCATCTCGGCCGTCACTTCGCCCGAATTTGACGAGTCCATCGCGAGCTTTCATCGACGCAACCCGCACATCCACATCGAGATCCGCGTGTCACCCTGGCGGGCCGTGCTTGATGCGCTGGAACATGGCGAGGCCGAGATCGGCGTCGGGTATGACAGCAATGTCCGAAGCGGCCTGATCTACGAACCGCTGTTCGTGGAGCGTCAGCAACTTTACTGCTCTCGCGGCCATCCGCTTTTCGGCCATCGCATCGAGCGGCTGGGAGAGCTGAGGGACGAAGGCTTCGTCCTGACCGGCGAGGATGAGCTCGACACCATCACTCGCCTGCGCCGCCGTTACCGACTGGGCACAAAGGCGACCGGCCGCGCCGAGGATATCAACGAAGCGATCCGCCTGATCACGCTCGGTGTCGGCATCGGCTTCCTGCCTGTGCTGGCCGCCGAGGAAGCGGTCGCGCGGGGCCGCCTGTGGCCGGTGCTCCACGCCGATCAGGAGCCATCCTACGACATTTTCCTGCTCGCCCGCGCCGAGGCGTCCCGCGACACGGCCACTCAGTTGTTTCTGGATGAGGTGCTTCGCCGGCGCCGGGCACAGCGGCGGTCATAGATCTTATCTATGCCTTTCATCACGATTTTATGCCTTCATCGATGATCGTTCGGTCGGCAACGTGGTCGCCAAGGGTAATGCCTTGATGTGAAGCTCTGATTTTTGCCGACCCGCCTCGGCGGGCAGCAGGACCGGGCTGCATCTCGGCGACGAAGGGAACGCGCGAATGGTGGGTCGACGGTGGTTCGGCGGAGTGGCGGCCATAGCCGCATTGCTCTCCCTGAACGGCTGCAACAGCAAGCCGGCAGGCTCGAAGGCGGCCGGCAGCGGCGTCGCGAAGAAGGACTTTTCGATCGGCTGGTCGATCTACACCGGGTGGATGCCATGGCCATATGCCCAGCAGGCCGGGATCGTGAAGAAATGGGCCGACAAATACGGCATCAACATCCGCCTGGTGCAGGTCAACGATTACGTCGAATCGGTGAACCAGTATGCGGCGGGCAAGCTGGACGGCGTCGTTTCGACCACGATGGACGCGCTGACCATTCCCGCTGCCGGTGGCAAGGACACCACCGTGCTGCTGATCGGCGACTATTCCGACGGCAATGACGGCATCGTGCTGAAGAACGGCCGGACGGTGGCCGACCTCAAGGGGCGCTCGGTCAAGCTGGTCGAGCTGTCGGTCTCGCATTTCCTGCTTGCCCGCGCCTTGGAACTCAACGGTCTGAAGCTTGCGGACGTCAAGACGGTGAACACCGGCGACGCCGACATCGTGGGGGCGTTCGCCTCGCCGACCGTCAACGCCGTTGCCACCTGGAACCCGCAACTCGCGACGATCCGCGACACAGCGGGGGCGACCGAAGTGTTCAACAGCTCGAAGATCCCCAACGAAATCCTCGACACGCTCAACGTCAGCACGGAGACGCTGAAGGCCAATCCGAACCTCGGCAAGGCGCTGGCCGGCATCTGGTACGAAACGACGGCGATCATGTCCCGCGACGATGCGACCGGCCGCGAGGCCCGGGCCGCGATGGCCAAGGCCGCCGGCACGACCGAGGCCAGCTTCGACGGCCAGCTGAAGACGACCCATCTCTACGCCCGCGCGCAGGACGCGGTCGCCTATGCCGCCAATCCCGATCTCATCAAGGTAACCGACCGGGTGCGCCGGTTCAGCTTCGAACACGGGCTGTTCGGGCCCAGCGCCAGGTCCGTCGACGCGATCGGCATCAGCTTTCCCGGCGGCAAGGCGCTCGGCGACCCGAGGAACGTGAAGCTGCGGTTCGATCCGAGCTACATGAAGCTGGCAGCGGACGGGAAGCTGTAGCCGCGAGCGGACACAGCGACGTGCGACGCCGGGACAGCGGTTCCGGCGAACGGAGAGTCATGCCCGCGCACGATGCGCGGAAATCTGGGAACGAAATGAGCTTGCTGCCGAAACATACCAAGGAGCTGGTCGACGGGCGTTCAAGGCCCGTTGCCCCGGCGTGCCGCTGGTGACGCGGCTCGTCGATCTTCGCCCGGGTCGCGGCGGGCGGCTGCTGCTCGGCGCACTGCCGATCCTGGCGCTGCTGCTGTTCTATCTGATCGCATCGGAAGTGCGGCACGCCGATAATCCCGCCGACAAGGTTCTACCCACCTTCGCGGCGATGGCGGAGGCGGTCCATGGCTTCACCACCGATCGCGATCCCGCCAGTGATCGGATCGTGATCGTCGCTGATACGCTGGCCAGCCTCTATCGCCTGGGCATCGGCCTTGCTATCGCCACGGGAACGGCGCTGGTCCTGGGCCTGCTGCTCGGCATTGTGCCGCTCGCGCGTGCCGTGTTCGGCCCGGTCATTGCGATCATCGCGGTCGTTCCGCCCGTCGCGGTGTTGCCGATTCTGTTCATCGTGCTGGGGCTGGATGAGGCATCCAAGATCGCGCTGATCGCGCTCGGCATCGCGCCGTTCATGACGCGGGACCTGACGAGCTTCGTCGCCGGCCTGCCCGCCGAGCAGTTCGCCAAGGCGCAGACGCTGGGCGCCAACAGCTGGCAACTGGCGGTGCGCGTCGCGCTGCCGCAGCTGATGCCCCGGCTCATCGAGGCGCTGCGCCTGTCGATGGGTCCCGCCTGGGTGTTCCTGATCGCGGCGGAGGCGGTCGCATCCGACGTCGGCCTCGGCTACCGCATCTTCCTGGTCCGCCGCTATTTTGCGATGGACATCATCTTGCCCTACGTCGCCTGGATCTCGCTCCTCGCGATCGTCGCCGACGCGCTGCTGCTGTTCGTCAGCCGCCGCGGTTTCCCCTGGGCGCACGGAGGCGGCCGGTGACCGCGCTTGTCGAACTTCGCAACGTCTGGGTCGAATATGGCGACAAGATCGTGCTGGAGCGCGTCTCGCTCCAGCTTGCGGAGCGTAGCTTCGTCGCGGTGGTCGGCCCGTCGGGTGCGGGCAAGAGCACCTTTCTGCGCCTGATCCTGGGGCAAGAGGCACCGACCCGCGGACAGGTGCTGCTGGGAGACCGGCCGATGCGCGCGGAATGCGGTCCCGATCGCGGCGTCGTGTTCCAGCGCTATTCGGTGTTCCCGCATCTTACCGCACTCCGCAACGTGATGTTCGGCATCGAATGCGCCGAGGCGCCCTTCACGGCGCGGCTTTTCGGCGCCCGGCGGCGCGCGGCGCGAGAGACGGCAGCCGAGATGCTGGCCGCTGTCGGCCTGGAGCACAGCATGGACGTGTATCCCGCGCAGATGTCGGGCGGGATGCAGCAGCGGCTGGCGATTGCTCAGGCGCTGGTCAAGCATCCGCGCGTCCTGCTGCTCGACGAGCCGTTCGGCGCGCTCGATCCAGGCATCCGCCTGGACATGCACGCGCTCATCACCCGACTGTGGCAGGAGCATGGGCTCACCATCCTCATGGTGACACACGATATCGGCGAGGCGTTCAAGCTCGGCACCCGCGTGCTCGCGTTCGACAAGCGCCGGATTGATCCGCACGCGCCTCACCGTTTCGGCGCGACGGTGACTTACGATCTGTCGCTTGACCGCAAGATCCTGCCGCCGCCCGAGCTGGCCGAGACGCTCAGCGCCGCCGACCCTTCACAGAAAGACCTCGCATGACGACCAGCACCGCCGATCCGCACGGCGCCCGCGACCATGCCCGCGCGATGGCGGGCACCCGCGTCGAGGCGATGCCCACCTTGCCCGCTCACGCGGCGGATGCGCCCGAAGGGGTCGTATGGGAGGAGACGATCGCGCCCGCCGGCTATGCCTCGCGCCGCCTTGTGAGGGGCACGCGGCTTCGCCTGATCGATGTGGCCGGCGACGCGTGCGCCTCCATGCTGCTGTTCAATGCCGAGATGCCGACCGAGCGGCTCAACGTCGCCGACACGCTGAAGGTGCAATGGAACGGCTATCTCGGCGTGGGTCGCCTGCTGCTGTCGGACATGGGCCGGGTGATGATGACCGTCATCGAGGATGGCGCCGGCACGCATGATGCGTTTTGCGGCGCCTCCAACGAGGCATCCAACACGCGCGCCTATGGCCATGGTGCCAATTACGGGCCGCAGCCCAATGCGCGCGAGCGTTTCATGCTGGGCGTGGCGAAGCACGGGCTCGGCCGCAAGGACGTCCACCCCTGCATCAACTGGTTCAAGGGTGTTCGCGTTGCCGAGGACGGCACCACCGAGCCGCAGATCGGCCCGTTCGCGCCCGGCCGTACGCTGCTGCTGCGCGCGGAAATGGAACTGGTAATGGTGCTGGCCAACTGCCCGCACGTGCTCGATCCGCGCGCTGACTATACGGTCACCCCGCTGCGCGCGACCGCCTGGCGCGGGGAGGCCGCGGCGCAGGAAGATCCCCTCCGCACCGCGACGCCGGAGGGCCTGCGCGCCTTTCTCAACACCGAAGACCTCTACGCGCGCTGAAGGAGCGACATGAGCACCGAACATCCCCTTCCCGGCACCGTTCGCCACGACGAGATCGTGCCCGCCCGCGCGCCATGGTTGCACCGCGTCGATGCGGGCGAGACGCTCCGCATCACCGATTTGGAGGGCAATCAGGCGGTCGACTTCCTGATGTACGCCGCCGCCGACGATGCCGAGCGCTACAGCGCGCAGGACACGATCGCCGCCCAGCGCAACATCTTCCTGCGCGACGGCGCGGTGCTGCTGTCCAATGAGGGCCGGCCGATGATGACCATCACCGGCACCAGCGTCGCTTATCACGACACGATCGGCGGCGCCTGCTCGTGCGAGTCCAATACGCTCCGCTACGGCCACCACACCAAGGCACAGCATAGCTGCGTGGACAATTTCCTCGACGCCAATGTCCGCGCGGGCCGCGGCAAGCGCGACATGGTGTCCAACATCAACTTCTTCATGAACGTGCCGGTCGAGGAAGACGGCACGCTCGGCATCGTCGACGGCATCTCCGCCCCCGGCCTGACGGTGGACCTGCGCGCCGAGATGGACGTGATCGTGGTCGTCTCCAACTGCCCGCAGATCAACAACCCCTGCAACGGCTTCAACCCGACGCCGGTTCGTATGCAGGTGTCCGGCTGATGTTCAGCAAAGTCCTGATCGCCAACCGCGGCGCCATCGCCTGCCGCATCATCCGCACGCTGAAGGTGATGGGCGTCGGCTCGGTCGCGGTGTTCAGCGACGCCGATGCAGGGTCCGCGCACGTCGCGCAGGCCGATGAAGCGGTCCGCATCGGCCCAGCACCGGCCGCCGAAAGCTATCTGAACGTCGAGGCGATCCTCGCCGCGGCACAGGCGACCGGGGCGGAGGCGATCCATCCCGGCTACGGCTTCCTGTCGGAAAACACCGCTTTCGCCGAAGCGTGCGCGGCACGCGGCATCGCCTTTATCGGCCCGACCCCTGACAACATCCGCGCCTTTGGCCTCAAGCACACGGCGCGCGACCTCGCCGCCGCGCAGGGCGTGCCGCTCGCGCCCGGTACCGACCTGCTGCGCGACGAGACGGCGGCGATCGAGGCGGCCGCGCGGATCGGCTATCCGGTGATCCTGAAGGCAACGGCTGGCGGCGGCGGCATCGGCATGAAGGTGTGCGCCGACGAGGCCGACATTCGCGAGGGCTTTGCCACCGTCGCCCGGCTCGGCGCGGGTAATTTCGGCGACGGCGGGGTGTTTCTCGAACGCTATGTCGCCCGCGCCCGCCATATCGAGGTGCAGGTATTCGGCGACGGTGCGGGCCATGTCGTCGCGCTCGGCGAGCGCGACTGCTCGCTGCAACGGCGCAACCAGAAGGTGGTAGAGGAAACCCCCGCCCCGCTGCTGCCCGCCGCCACCCGCCAGGCGCTGATCGACGCCGCCGTCCGGCTGACCGCCG